>NZ_JBHXEM010000055.1:0-53654 GCF_042724755.1 Kitasatospora sp. NPDC127067
AGACAGGCCGTGTCCTCCGGACACATGACGCGCCGTCACTGCCGTGACGGAATGATGTAACGCCACTCCGTGGCTCTTGGCTAACTAGGAGGAAAGGCCGGTACAACTCTCGCCCGTCGGGGTGCTGCTCTTCGGGGCCGGCCCTTGTACCGCGTCCGAGCCTCCATGGGGCCTCTCCCCCTGGCGTGCTCGGCCTTTATGGCTTTGACCTGGGGTTTTCTTCTATGGTCTCGGAGTCTACTTGCCCCGGCCGGGCTCACTCCCGGGGTCGGCCGGACTCCTTCGTGGACGCCCTCCGGGCGCCTGCCCTGTTGTGTACCGGGCTCCGGTATGTCACGACTCCCGCTTCGTTACAAGTTATCGGCGGGAAGTCTGTGACTCTGAGTCAGCTACGGACCTCGCCAACTGGTCTGAACCACTCAGGTAATTCTAGCGATCAAATCAGGGCTTGTACAGGCGGCGTTGGCATTTTCTGTAACGCGCCTGCTTGGCGGTCGACTGTATCGGGCTGATTGCCCTTCATATCCTACGGGCTTCCCGCTGCTGCAGACGGGGAAGTTGTACCGGACTCTATCAGCCTGAGCCTGTATCAGAATTGCACGGTCAGGGAATGCCGCCTGATGCCCCGTCTCCCTCAGGGTTGTACCGGGGATTCATGCTTCGGCGCTTCGAGAATTGTACCGGGAATTCTCGGGAGACCGGGCATTTCGGAGGTGCGGCCGCGGTGCCGCCGGCGGGCGGCTCGGCCGGCTTCTGCTCGGCCAGGTGGTGGAGCTCCGGCCCGGGCCCGGCGGTGCGCAGCGGGGCGGGGTCAGCCGCTGGCCGGGTTACCTCCGGGGGGCCTGCTCGTTGGCCTGGGTGTGAGCGACGAGGCGGCGCCGGTGGACGGCGGCACGATGTACACCGTCGACGTCGACAGCGAGCCGTTGCGGCCGTTGGGCATGCAGGCGTGGGCCGTCGACGCGCAGCGGGCGCAGGTGGTCTTCGCGGCCTCGCACCGGGTCGAGACGTTCGCGTCGGCCGGCGGCCGCGGGCCGGATCCGCACCTGGCCGGGCTGGCGTCCGGCGGGTGGGCGCGGTTCGACGACTTCGAGGGCTGGGCGGAGCCGGCGGCCGGCTGGTCGGCCGTCCTGGACGTGGCCGGCGACGTCCTCACGGTGACCGGCCGGGCCGGCGTCTGCTTTACGAGGGCGGCCTGAACAGCTCGCGCGCCTGGCGCCGCACCGCGCGCCGCCACGGCGTCTTCTTCGCCCTGGCCGGCAGCATCACCGGCCCCTGGGACATCGCGGAGGCGCACCTGCGGGGGGAAATGTACGCGCTGCTGTGCCCGGTGGCGCTGGTCTGATCTGGGGTGGGGCGCAGCTGCGGCCCGGTGGGGCGGGCGGACGGCTGGTGGGGGTGGTCAGGCGCCGAGGCCGATGTGGCGGACGTAGGTGTAGGCGCCCCAGTCGGAGTCGAGGTCGGCGATGATGTCGTCCCAGATCTCCTCGAGCTTGCCGACGTCGCCGGCGATCATCGCGTCGACGGCGTCGTCCCAGACGTAGCGGACCCGCAGGGTGCGGATGCGCAGGTTGTCGCGGCGGCGCGGTTCGTCGACGACGTCCTGGTTGATGGGGTGGATCTCGACCTTGGTGCCCTTGCCCTGGTTGTTGAGGTGCTGCTTGAACGCGCCGGGGTTGTTGAGGATGTTGGCGGCCCGGAGGTTCCAGTAGGCAGTGTCGATGGCGTCGAGGTTGGCGGGGAGGGGGTTCTGGGTGCCCTTGGTCCAGGCGCTGATGGTCTTGGGGACGGCGGTGATGCCGGCGTCGGCCATGGCCTGGGCGCCGCCTTGGGTGGTGGTGAGGTACTTCATTCGGGCGGTGAGGCCGCGGCGGGTGGTGACGGGGGACTTGATGCCGCCTTCGATGATCATTCGTTCCAGGGCGTCTTCGAGGGCGCGGGCGAGGACGATTTTCCCGTGGCGGTTTTCGGGGTCGAGGTTGGCGCCGTATTTGCCGAAGTTCTTCCAGCCGTCGGTCGACATTAGGCGGCCTTCGCGTTGATGGTGTACTGGTCTTTGAGCTTCAGCTGAGTGGTGAGACGGCCTTCTTCGAATACCGGGCGCCAGGGGACTTCTCCGGTGATGTGGAGTTCATCAGTGCCACGGAGTTTCACGATGGTGAGGCCGTGGTCGTGAGCGCGCTTGGCCTTGTACCAGAGGTTGGCGAATGCCTGGCTGCGGATGATGTGCATCCAGTCGGGTCGGCGGAGGTCGCGGTTGAATGATGATTCGCCGATGGTTGAGACGAACTTGGCATAGATCGCCTTGACGTATTTCTCGGTGACTTCGTCGCCGTCGCGGATGGCGTTTTCGCGGGCGAGGGTGAGGACGCGGCGGAACTTCTCCGTGATGTTTTCGGAGGCACCGGAGGTCCAGGACTGGGTGATCTGCGGGGCCTCGGCGAGGCCGAGCTTGTGGCAGCGGAGCAGGAGGCGGATGGTGGCGTCGTCCAGGAGGACCGGGCCGGGCTCGCGACGGTTGCCGATCGGGTCGGGCAGGTGCGGGTGTTCCCAGGTGGGGCGCTTGGGCAGGAGGTAGATGCCGGAGCGCTTGGAGTGGAAGCCACCGTCGGGGTCGTGCTGCAGGGCGCCGATGGGCAGCCAGGTCTTCAGGGCGCTGCAGTAGGCGGCGTTGGTGTCGAGGATGTCGACGGCCACGCTGGTGAGGGTGCCGGCCTTGAGCTGGGCCATGAGCGGGCCGTTCTCCCACTTGTGGCGGCCCTCCCAGACGTCGTCGGCCCCGTCGCGGGTTTTCTTGCTGAGGAATTCGAGGCGTTCCGGGTAAACCGTGTGCTCGTAGTTTCCGCCGACTCGGGTTGCCTCGAAGAGGGCCATTCCGTTTGGAATTGCTTTCAGCTCCAGCGCGGTGATCGCGGCTTCGGTGTCGCCGCCGTGCTCCTGGAGGGTCTGCTCGACGACCGAGCTGATCATGTCGAGGAAGTAGCTGTAGTCCCGGCCGGCGTAGTCCCCGCCGGCGGTGCGGGCGGGCCTGGGGGCGGCCGTACGCGCCGCGCGGTCCCGGGCCGGGCGCAGCGGGTGGGCGGGGGGCTGGTTGGGCGTCAGGTTGGCCAGGGTGTCGAGGGCGGTCTGGGTGGCCGGGGTGACGTCGGGGTCGGGGTCGGGGTCGGGGTCGGGGTCGGGGTCGGGGTCGGGGTCGGGGTCGGGGTCGGGGTCGGGGTCGGGGTCGGGGTCGGGGTCGGGGTGGGGGTGGGGCGCAGCGGGGGTGTTCTGGGTGGAGTGGCCGGGGATGGCGACGGTGGGCCAGGCGGAGGCCGCAGAGGCCGGTGTGGGCGCCTCCGGCGCTGTGGTGGTGGGGTGGGGTGCCTCCGGCACGGGGGTGGTGTTGGGCGCCTGGGGCTCTGGGTGGGGGTGGGCGTGGGCGTGGGGGTTGGAGGGGGTGGGGTCGGTGAGGCGGGCGTGGGTGCGGTCGGCGGTGAGGGTGAGGGTGGCTTGGGTGCCGAGGTCGCGTTCGGCGATGGTGATGAGGAGTTGGGTGGTGGGGGCGTCGGGGTGGGGGTGGAGGGTGAGGGTGGTGTCGAGGCCGAGGGTGGTGATCAGGTCGGGGTGGTCGGTGTCGAGGATGGCCAGGACTGGGACGTGGTGGGTGCGGGCGAGGTGGGCCAGGGCCTGGGCGGCGTCGGTGAGGCGGGGGCCGGAGAGCGGGAGGCGGGGGTCGTCGAGGGCTTGGAGGCGGTCGACGACGACCAGGGCCAGGCCGGGCTGAGCGGGCTGGGCGGTGGTGGTGTGGGCGAGGTCGGCGGCGGTCTCGGTGATGGCTTCGGGGGTGAGGTCGGTGCCGTCGTCGATGTAGAGGCGGGCGGCGGCGAGTTCGGTGTGGAGGGTGGTGGCGTCGGCTTGTTCGGTGGGGGTGAGGCGGCCGGTGCGCAGGCGGCGGTAGTCGACGGGCAGGTGGGCGGCGACGATCCGGGCGGCGACGTCGGCGTGGGTGAGGCCGGAGGCGGCGTAGAGGACGGGGAGGTGGTGGTCGAGGGCGGTGGTTCGGGCGGTGGTGGTGGCGAGGAGACTTGCGCCGGTGCCGGGGGCGGCGGCGGCGAGGTAGAAGCGGCCGGGCTGGAGGCCGCCGAGGGCGTCGTCGAGGGTGCGGATGCCGGTGGACAAGGCGCGCGGGCCGGCCGGGGTGGTCTCGCCCTCGGTGGTGGGGGTGAGGACGGTGTCGAGGGCTTGGGCGAGGGGGGCGAGACGGCGCGGGGCCCGCGGGGTGGCCGGGACGGCGGCAGCCGGCTCTGTCACGGGGGCTGGTGCGGCGCTGGGGGCCGGTACAGAAGGCGTAGCGGGCGGTACAGCGCCGCCGGTGTCGGGCGCGGCGGTGGGGGTGGCGGGGGACGTGTCGAGGCCTTCGGTCGGGGTCGGCTGCGTGGGTGTACCGGCGGCGGGCAGGGCGGGCGGTACATCTTCGGCGGGGGCTGGAGTAGCCAGAGCGGCGGGCGCCGGGGTGGGGGTCGTGACAACACCGGGGGCCGTGGGGGTGGTGGTGTCGGTGTGCGGTGCCGGCATGGGCGTGGCGGCCGGGACGGTGGGCACAGCGGGGGTCTGGGCGGTGGTGGGGGCCGGGGCCGGGTGCGCGGCCGGACCGGCGGCAGCGGCGGGCGCCGGTGCCGTGGCGGAAGCGGGCGAGACGGGCGTTACAACACCGGCCGGGGCGGAGGCGGGCGGGAGGGTGGTCGGAGCAGCGGGGGCGGAGGTGGCCGGAGCGGGCACGGCCTGGGCGGCGGGTGTGGGGAACAGGGCGTCGTCGTCGGCAGTGAAAGCGGCAACGGCCGTGCGGGGCACTGTAGTTGCTGGCGGAGCGGCGGCGGGCGGGAGGGTGGTTGGAGAGGGCGGCGGGGCCGTCTGCGGGGTGGGTGCCGGTACGGCGGGCCCGGCGGCCTGGCCGGGCTCGGTGGCGGGGGCAGTCATGGCGGGGGTGGCGGCGGGGGCGGCGGGGGCGGGCATTACAACTTCGTTGCCGAGTCGGGTCGTTGCTGCCGTGCCGGGGGTGCGCTGGCCGGGTGCGGCGGTGGGCGGGAGCGGGGTGCCGTCGGGGGCGGCGGGGAGCAGCACGGCGAGGGGGGTGACGTGGCGGCGCAGGACCTGGGGGGTGCCGGCGGCGGCCAGGGCGATGAGGTCGCCGAGCTTCTTGCGGGCGTCGGCAGTGCCGTGCGCGGTGGCGGTGGTCAGGTCCCAGCCCAGGGCGGTGGCGGTGGTGGGGGCGGTGAGCAGGGCGTGGTGGGTGCCGCGGGCAAGTGGGGTGGAGGTGCCCTCGCCGGCGGCGCGGATCATCTGCGGGAGGGTGCTGCGGGCCTGGTGCAGTGTCTGCGGGCTCGGGGCCAGGACCAGGTCGGGGGCCGGCGGGAGCGGGCCGGACGGCGGCGGGTAGAGGGCCGGGGTCGGGACGACCGGTGCGGGGTGGGGCGCAGCGAGGTCGTCGCCGGAGGCGGCGGGGGCGGTGTCGGAGGCCAGGTCCGGGTCTGCCGCGGGCGCGGGCGCGGGGGTGGCGGCGGGCTCCTGGACGCGGTGGTGGGTGATGTGGGGGTGGAGTTCCGCGAGGTCGTGGCGCTTGAGGAGGCCGTCGAGGGTGCTGTCGCCGACGAGCACCAGCGGGAACGGCTTTGGCTCCCACAGGCGGTGCAGCAGCTGGAGCGCGGAGGGGCGCAGCCCGAGGGTGGTGGTGGTGATGACCAGGCGGGGGGTGTGCTGCAGCTCGGCGGTGATCAGGTCTTCGGCTTCGTCGAGTCCGGGGAGCCGGCGGCGCTGGCCGAGGCCGAGCCGGGTGTAGAGGGCGCGGATCAGGGACGAGCGGTCGTGGCCGCTCACCTGCACGGTCGGCAGGTGAGCGGGCTCGAGGTCCTGGGCCTGGGCGAGAGCGGTCTGCGCGGTGGTCGTGTGCGCGCTGGTGACTGCCAGGATCGTCCCCGGCGTCTGGGTGGTGACGCGCAGGAGCTCGGCCAGGTCGCCGACCGGCACCGGTGCCGGGGTTCCGGCCGCCGGGGCGGGCTGGGCCGGGGCGGGGCGCAGCAGGGCCGGGGCCGGGACGGCGGTGGCGTCGGTCTCCGGGGCCGGGCCGGGCGCGGCGGTCGGGTCGGTGTCCGGGGCCGGGCCGGTGGAGCTGGCCGGGGCGGCGGGCGCGGCCAGTTCCACCCCGGCGGCGTACTCGGCCCCGGCGACGGTGCCCAGCGCGGGCCGCAGGAAGTCGGCCACCAGCTGCTCCAGGGCCTTGTACGCCTGCTCGGCGCGGGCGCTGGCCGGACCGCCGAACGCGGCACGAGGAGCGGTGAGCAGCGCGAGCCAGTGCGTCCCGGTGATCTTGCCCCGGACGGCGGCCCCGAGCGCGGACTTCAGTTTGCGGCCCGCCGGGGTGGCCAGGTGACCGCGCGCCGGGTTCACCAGCTGGTACGCGGGCATGGCCAGGTTCTGGCGCAGCTGAAGCGGGACCGAGGCCCACAGCGAGTCTTCCGGGCCGGGGAGGTGCAGGTATCCGGCCGCTCCCGGCTCCGGGGCGGAGACGGCCGGTGCGGCGGGTGCGGCGTCGGGACGGCCGGACCGCCGCGAGGGACCGGCCCCGCGCGGGGCGCTGCCGGAGCGGGCCGGACCCGGCGCAGCGCCGGCGGTCGTGTCCGCAGCGCCGGAGCCCCCTGCGGCCGGGACGGGCGGGTCCTCGCCGGTCGGAACAGCCCCGGGGGCGGGCACGATGTCCGGCCCGGCCGGGCCCTTGACCGCCACCGGTGGGACCTCGTCCGCACCGCGCGCCACACCGGCAGCGGCGCGGGAGGAACCCGAACGAGAAGAGGACACCAGGCACTCCAGACACAGAAGGGCACACAGCAGACAGACAGGAACGACCGGCAACGGCCCGGGGGCCGAAGGCGCACGGGCCCGGAGCGGGCGGGCGCCACTGCCGACGGGCGGCGGTGCCGACCGGCGGACGGCAGGAGGCCGCCCCAGTCCCGGGCAGGGCGCGGCACGGCCCGGACCACAGGCCACCCGCACCCACACGCAAGGTGTAACGCTGGCCGTCAGTCTAGCCACACCGGTACACACCGGAGCGGATTGTTGTAACGAGAATGAGTGAAGCCGCGCCGCCGAGGCCCGGATACCCCCGCCCGGACAGGCGGGTTCGCGGAGGACGGCCCGGGAACAACCCCGGGCGGACCGGACGGGCGGCGGCGGGCGGACGGCCGGCGCGGCATCCAGCTCATGGCGGCCGGCCCGGCCGGGACAGGGCCGTCCCGACCGACGGATGTGGCCGGGACGGGGCGGCCAGGGCTGCACCGCAGCCGGGGGGCGGCGGCGGGCCCTGCACAGGCCCGGCGAAGGTGGACAGACCGCACGGGCCCGGAGCGACGGCGGGCAGCCGGGGGCGGCGGGCGCGGCGCGAGCCGGGACGGAGATACCACTTCCCCCGATCACCCGGCAGGAACAGGCAACAGCTGCGGTATGTACGTATGATCTTGGCCAACAGGCCGGTGGCTCAGATGGTTAGAGCGCACCCCCGATAACAGCACATCGCCGATCAGAGCCAGCAGTTCAGTCTCGTCGTTCTCGATCCGGCGGGACAGCAGCCACTCGCCCTCCTCGTTGATCACCACGACATCGGGGTGCGTTTTGCCGATATCCACCCCGGCCCAGATCTTGGTCACGTCCCCTCCCGCCGGCTCGACTCGCATCGATCCTGCGGACGACCTCGCCGGCGTTGTCCTGCAGCAGCGATCGAGTCGTCACGGGGCTCCGGGTGGGCAAGTCCCGTAGGCCGTCCGGCGGCTCAGCCCTTGCAGCCGTGGCCGGAGCCTCTGGGCGCCTTCAGGTGTGGCGTCGTCATGGTCCGGCGTGGACGTGCCGGGGACTGTCGGACTGCTCTTCCTGGACAGGAACTGCGGCAGCATCATTGCGGGCCCCGCCCCAGCGTTTCTCGGTCTCCCTGTGAATGTGCCAGATGTCGTCCTCAGTGAGGAGGACGGAGACGACACCGGGAAAGGCTTCCTCGAAGTAAATATAGGGCTTTCGGTTGTCGATGCGCGGGGAGTGGTAGTCGAGTTGGTCCTGCATGCCGTGCTGGCGCGTGACCGGTGTCGCGGGGTGGTAGGTGAGTATGTTCGGGCTGGCCAGATCGATCAGCTTGTCGTCGATGAGACGGCCCACTTCATGGATGGTCTCGTCGATACTGTCCCGCGTCTCGCCGTCGAGGCCGAAAAGAACGGAAGTTCCCAGCTGCAGGTCCTGCTCCTTGACGAGGGCCGCAGCTTCCCTGACCTTTTCCCTCCAGGGCTTCCGTTCGTCCCGGCGGATATTCTTGTGAATGTTGTTCATGACTTGCGTCGACATGCTCTCGATGCCGATGTAGATGTAGCTGCATCCGGCATCCTTCATCTTTCGCAGGATTTTTGACGACTCTTCAGCCGAATGCAGCGCGACGAGGGTGTCGACGGTCAGCTGAGCACCCCACTGGAGGTCGCGCAGCCGCTGGGCATCGTCTTCCTCGCGAACGAATCTGCGGTAACGCGGTTCGAGTGAACCGCTCTCGTCCCGGCGGATCCGGCTGAGCTCGTCGCAGAAATTCTCGATGTCCCGGTACCGGCCGCTCCAGAAGACGGAGTCGTCGAAGAAGAGCGACTCGGCGCCGTAGCTGACGTATTCACAGACCCGCTCCGCCGCCGCGCCTATCGCATCGTCCTTGAACCGCTTGAGCCCGGTGCCGAGTTGCGACGACTCGGAGCAGAAATTACATCGGTACGGACAGGCGTTGGATACCATGAAGTGCGCGGTGCGCATCACCTCCCCCGTCCCGGGGCGGGGGAAGATGGGGAATCGGGACCGGATCGCGAATGCCTCGTACGGCGAGGGTAAGGATGCGAGGTCGAGCGTTCGGCCACGGAGCGGAACGGCGTCGAAGGTCTCCCCCGCCGCCAGGACGACGACCGACGAGCCGGACACGGGACCCTCTTCGGCGAGCAGCCCCTGCAGGCACGGCAGGACCTGGTCACGGTCCACCCAACGCCGGTCGAGATCGGTGGCAAGGGCGATGGCCCGCATGAGCAGGTCCACAGCGAAGTAGGCCTCGCCGCCGACGACGGCGTCGACCACTCCGGGAGCCTTGCCCTCCTGAATGACTGTCACCGTGCTGCTGGGTTCGCACACGAGGGACTGGCCGTCGGGGGTGCAGGTGACGGTCTCGTCCACATGGCGGCCTCCGAGTATGACGAAGGCGTCCGGGACCTCGCGCTTGGCCAACCTCGCGATTTCGAGCGCGTAGCGGTGCGCGGGTGACACGGCGCTGATGAGCACGACCCTGGGCTGGACCTCGCGCAGCAGCCGCAGCCATCTCGTGCGCGCCGCGTCGTCCCAGACCCGGGGGTCGAACACCGTCTGGTCGGTGTTGGGTGACGTGCCGTAGGCCCGGTATCCGTCGTCACTGGCGGAGAGCCGGTACTCCTTGGACGGGAACCGGGTCCACTCGGGCGCGAGGTCGCTGTAGTGCACGGCGTCCTCCAGCGGGCCGGCGTCCGCCACGGCACGGTGCACGGCAGCGCTCAGCGCTGTGTAGAGACACATCGGGTCGCCCGGATAGGTGATTTCACCCTCGGACTGGGTCATGACGGGCGCCAGTACCGACAGCACAGGGAAATAGCGGGTGCCCGTTCTCGCACTCGCCAGGTCATCCAACAGCCGGCGCCTGCGCGTCAGACGCCGTTCCCGAAACGCGTCCAGATCGGACACTTCCCCCTGGCGATGCATCTGAATTCCGCCGCGCCCCGAATGCGTCTTCTGAATAGCGTGCGTGGCCATCGGTCCTCCGGATTCTGGTTCTTCCAGGATCTTATCCCCGAACACGGACATCGATGACGCAATTACTCCGGCGGGCCATCGATGGACATTCCCGTCCTTCTGCTTTCCCGAAAAACACACATCCCAATCCGTCACAGATCGGGACATTCTCAAGCCTGGCCGCATATTTCTTGTGGCGATCCAGCAGCTCTTCAATCGAGGGCCCACCCGGCACGACCTCGAACTCACCCGCGATCTTACTCGACCTTACTGGGCCGTGTCTTCAAATTTCACGTCCGCATCACTCCTCGGTCATTCACGTGCGCGCGCCGGCCAAGGGTTTCGACCGGGGTTTCCGCGAACGCGAACCGGCCGACCGAACCAGGCAGTTCCGGGCCCGCATCGAAGAAATCACCCGGCAGCTCGGCGAATGAGCAATTCCCGTCCCTGACCGCGCAGATCGCGCGGGCGAGCAACCCGGGCGGCACGACGGCGACGTGGGTGGAAAACCGGCGGGACGGGCTGTGGTGCGACGAGGACTTCGCGGGCCGGTACCCGCGCGACGGACGCCCGGGCATCCGGCCCGCCCGGCCGGCCACCGTCTGTGTGCTGCGGTTCCTGCTCGGTCAGTTCCCCGCCCCGGGCAGAGCGGCCGTGGCCTGAAGATACGCGGCCAGGCTCTGCAGCGTCGGATGGCGGTGCAGAGCCACCAACGTCAGCTCGGGCACCTGCGCCATACTGCGCATGGCCTTCATCGAGTCGCCGCCCAGGGCGAAGAAGTCGTCGTCACGCCGGATCGCATCGATGCCCAGAACGTCCTGCCATGCCGCGGCGATCCGCTTCTCCCACGGACTGCTGGGCTCGGCACCGACCGGCACGGTGTCGCCACGGCGCTCCTCGTGCGGTGAGGGGGCCGTGGGAAGCGACTTGCGGTCCAGCTTCCCGTTGGGGCTCAGCGGCATGGCCGGCAGCACGAGCACAGTGCCGGGAACCATGTGAGCCGGGAGGCTGGCCGCGAGGGTCCTGCGGATGTCCTCCGGGTCCAGGACTTCGCCGTCGCGCGGCACGACGTATCCGACCAGGACCGGGACGCCGGCGGCATCGGTCTGTGCGGTCACCGCCGCTTCCTTGACCCGAGGATGGTCGCGGAGTACGGACTCGATCTCGGTCAGCTCCACCCGCAGCCCGTGAATCTTCACCTGAAGGTCGGTCCGGCCGATCAGTTCGATCAGTCCGTCGGCACCGAACCTCGCCAAGTCGCCGGTGCGATACAGCCGCTCGTCGGTCACTGGGCCGTACGTCCACTCGATGAATCGCTCGGCGGTGAGGGCGGGCTGGTCCAAGTAGCCGAGCGCGAGGCCGACGCCGGCGAGGTACAACTCGCCTGTTGCACCCGGCGGAACGGGTTGAAGCGACTCGTCCAGGATGTAGGTGCGCTGATTGGCCATCGGGCGCCCGTACGGAATGCTCCTCCAGGTGGGTTCGGTGGCCTCGACCTCGAATATCGTCGAATAGATCGAGGCCTCGGTGGCCCCACCGAGGGAGATGAACCTGGCATCGGGCGCGGCTCCGCGGGCACGTCCGGGCAGCTTCAGCGGGATCCAGTCTCCGGCGACCATGATCAGCCGCAGTGCGTTCACCGGTGAGGGCCCGCCACCCCCGCCGCGCTCGACATGATCGAGTACCAGTTCCAGCAGCGCCGGTGCGGTGTTCCACACCGTGACGCCGTGGTCCGCCGCCAGTTCGGCCCAGTGCGCCGGATCCTTGGCCCGGCCGGGCGCGGGAAGGACGAGAGTGCCGCCCGCCGCCGTCATCCCGAGGAATTCGTAGACCGACATGTCGAAACTCGGGGATGACAGGCCGAGGACACTGTCGCCGATGCCCACGGCGAAGCGGGAGTTGAGATCCTCGATGTTGTTCGTCACGCCCCGGTGGCGCAGCGCGATCGGCTTCGGCTTTCCGGTGGAACCGGAAGTATGGATGACGTAGCAGAGGTTGTCCGGCCCGGCCTGGGCCTTCGGATCGTGATCGGGCCGAGCGGACAGGGCGGCGGTCTCGCGGTCCAATAACACCAGGAGTTCCTGCCGTACGGAGTCCTCCCCGGTCAGAGCGGCAGCGAGCTTGCTGTGGCTGATCAGAGCCACGCAGGAAGCACCGGTGATCATGGTGGACACCCTGGCCTGCGGATAGCCGGGGTCGAGTGGCACATAGGCCCCGCCGGCCTTGAGTACCCCGAGCATCGAGATCAGCAGATCGGGCGAGTGCTCGAGGTAGAGGCCGACGCGGTCGTCGGGGCCGACGCCCAGGTCCCTCAGATGATGTGCCAGCCGGTTCGCCGCGACGTTGATCTCCTGGAACGTCAGCCGGGTCGCTCCTTGGATCACGGCGACGGCCTCGGGGGACCGCGCGGCCCGCTCCTCGAACGCCTCGTGCAGACAGCTCTCCTCGCGGGGCAGCCGGACAGCGGTGTCGTTCCATTCCACGAGGATCCGGTGCACCTCGGGCCCGGTGAGAAGCACGAGATCCGCCAGCGCCCGGTCCGGCCGGTTCACGCCGTCCTCGAGCAGGTTCTGGAAGTGGGCAAGCAGTTGGTCGCCGGTCGCCCTTTCGAAGAGTCGCTCGTCGAAGTGGAGAGCGGCCGACCGGGACGCCGCCTCGGCCACAGGAAGCACGAGCTCGACCTCGTACGGCTGATCGCCCTCGCCGGCCCGATCCGCACCGAAACGTACGCCGATGCGCGCGGGCTCCTTCCCGGGGGCCGCCACGGTACCGGCCGCACCGGTCAGTCCGCGGAGCGTGCTCTCCCCGGTGACGGAGAAGCGGAGCAGCGAGTCCTCACCTCCTTCGCGGCGCACGTGGAACTCGACCTGGTTCTGGCCGGAATACCGGTACAGCAGCGCGGCGAAGCCAGCGAGCAGCACACTCTCGGGGGCGGTCGCACAGGACACCGCCACATCCCTGACGGCGCCGGCGTAGAGACCGGGAATTTCTCGGCGTACTGCCCCCGTGCAACGGGGTGCGTCGACGCCACGCGGCCGGTCCGCAGGAATTTGGGCAGCATGGGAGGACAATCCTGTCTCCTGTCACAGATTCTCGACATCGCAGATGTAATTCGACTGTGAATATCGGATGGGCGCATGTGCGCACCGACTGCCGGGCCAGGAGGCTCCAAGCTTTGCGAGCGACCAGCCTCAGCGTCTGATCCGGGCTGAGGAAGGCGCTGCTGGCGACAGTATCGGCGGGTTGCGAACGCCGCAATGTGGCCGACGTCACACGTTCGCGACCGAAGGCTGCCGCATAACCTTGTGTGCTCCCCCCATAGGGCAACCATGACGTACTCGGGGCACTCCCCCTGTGGCCCAACAGGACTGTGGGGATGCGACTTGAGGGCCAGGGGACCCGCAGGAGTTCTGCCGAGCGATCGGGTTTCCTGCCGCAGGCTTTCCGTACCGGCCTCCCCTCCGTCGTGCGGCACCGCACCGACCTCGGTCCGCACAACGCTGCCATCCAACCGACACGGAACAGGACGATGAACGCCGACACTTCGTTAACTGCCCTCGACTCCCTCGAACTGAGCCGCCTGTCACAGCGGGACGGGGAGAAGTGGGCCACCGCGGGCGACGGCATGCTGGCCTCCTGGGTCGCGGACATGGACTTTCCGACCGCACCCGCGATACGCCAGGCCCTGCTGCGCCGCGCCGACGGCGATCTCGGCTACCCCCCATGGTTCGATGAGAGCCGCGGCGGCCCGCTCGGCGAGGTGTTCGCCGAGCGGACGCGGCGCCGGTACGGCCACAGGCCTGATCCCACGCACGTACGGCTGTTCACGGACATCAACCAGGCGATGCTCGCGACGCTCCAGGTCGCCACCGACCCCGGCGATGCGGTACTTCTGCACACCCCCGCCTGCCCGCCGTTCGTCGATGTCATCGAGAGGATCGGCCGCAGGGCGCTGACCGTTCCGATCCAGGAGGGCGAGGGCGGGTGGGAGTTCGATCCCGCGCTCATGGAGCGGACCGCGGCGGACGGGGGTTCGGGGCGCTGCCGTGTGCTTTTCCTCGTCAACCCCCACAACCCCACCGGCCGGGTGTTCCGCCGTGACGAGCTGGAGTCACTCGCGGAACTCGTGCTCAGGTTCAACCTGTTGGTGATCTCCGACGAGGTGCACGCGGATCTGACCCATGCCCCGCACCAGCACATTCCCTTCGCCTCGCTCAGCCCGGAAATCGCTGCCCGCACCGTCACCCTCACCTCGGGGAGCAAGGCATTCAACCTCGCCGGGATCCGCTGCGCGCTGGCACACATAGGACCGCAGGCCGTACGGGATGCCGTCGACGCCCGGCGCGGGCTGCTTTTCGGCCAAGTAGGAGTGCTCGCGGTCGAGGCACTGAAGGCCGCCTGGACCTCGGGCGATGCCTGGCTGGACGAAGTGCTGGCCATCTTGGACCGGAACCGGCGGCTGCTGGCCGAGCGGCTCCCGGAGAGGATCCGATGTCGGACTCCGGAGGCCACTTTCCTTGCCTGGCTCGACTGCCGGCAGCTGGGGATCGGTCCGGACCCCATGCCCTTCTTCCGCAACGAGGCCAAGGTGCTTCTCTTCTCCGGTCCGGCCTTCGGAGCCGGCGGCGACGGATTCGTACGGCTCAACTTCGGTACGTCCCCGCAGGTCCTGGAAGAGACCCTGGACCGCATGGGCGCCGCGTTGCGACGGCGCGGACGTGATTGAAACGCGAGCTGCGCGACACAGACGTTCCGATCAGCACCAACAACCCCGCAGGCACGGACAAGGAGCTTTCCTGTGACTGACCACACGACGGTGCGGGTTCAGCCGGCCTCCGCTCTGGAAATGCAGTTCTGGCTCGGTGAGCAGATCGCCCCGGCGAGCCGCGCCGGCTGGATCCTCGCCCAGGTCCGCGTCGACGGCCCGCTCGATCTCCCTGCCCTCGACGCAGCGCTGTCGGCAGTGGCGCGCCGCCAGGAGGCGCTGCGCACCGCCTTCGTCTTCGAGCACGAGCAGGTGGTCCGCAAGGTCCTCGCGGAGCCGGTCGCGGAGCCGCTGCTGCGCCTCGGGTCCGGCACCGGCTTCGAGGAGGCCGCCGCCACCCTGCTGAACGCTGACACCTTCGATCTCGCCGCGGGCCGCGTCTACAGGGCCGCAGTCGCCCCGGACGCACAGGGCGCCACCGTCTTCCTGGCGGTCCATCACATCGCTTTCGACGGGCTCTCCCAGGAGGTGTTCGCCGCCGATCTGGCGCGCGCCTACGCACGGGCCGTCGACGGCGTCGCGACCGATCTGCCCGTGCTGGAACGAGTGGAGGCCGCAGAACTCACGCCGGCGCAACACGCCGAACTCACCACACACTGGCGCACCGTGCTGACTGGGGCGGCCGACCTGCCTACCCCGGACGGCAGCCCGGCGCCGAACCAGCACGAGCTCGCTGCAGATGGGTCGGCCGAGCTCCGAACCACCTACCCGCCCAGCACCTGGCAGGCGGTGCGCGACCAGGCCAGGCGCAGCGCCTGCTCACCGTTCGCGGTGCTGCTGGCCGCGTACGGCCGGGCTCTGGCCGAGATCACCGGCGGCTCCGACTTCTGCGTCGGCACACCGGTGGCCACCCGCTCGGCCGGGCAGGAGGACGAACTCGGCTGCCTGATCGACATCCTGCCGGTGCGGATGCCCGAGCTGTCCGCACCCGGGGTGGTCGAGCGGGTCTGGGCTGCCGTGCGGGAGAGTGTCCTGGGCTCCGCGCTGCCCCGCTACGAAATCGTCCGGGCCGTACATACGGTCCCCGGTGGTCGGATGCCCGTCTACCAGGTGCTGTTCGCCTTCGAGAACTGGCAGCGCGTCGAGCATTCGGCCGGTCCGGTAAGGATGCGCGCCGTTCCGGTGCCGCCGGTCGGCGCGGTCGCCGAGGTTCAGCTCCAGGTGTGCGAACTGCCCGACGGGACCCTGAAATGCGTCGTCCAGGCTCCGCTGACCGGTTCCTGGCCGCAGCGGCTCCCTGATCTGCTGCGCGCCTTCGACAGCCGACTCGCCGAAATCGCCCCGTCGGCCACGGCGTCGGCCACGCCTCGCTCCTTCTCCTCGGACGCTCCCGCATGACCACCACGTAGATGTGCCCGCCGTACGCCGGTGCGGGAGCCGGGGTCCACCGTTCCCGGCAGCGTCCGGGGTCCGCCGTGCTGGCTGCCGCTCCCATCCGGGTGCCCGGACGGGAGGGGCGGTTCAGCAGGGGCGGGACTGTCCGCCGGCCTGGGCGTTGCTGGGCTCGCCGCAGGTCCCGAAGGGGACCGCGACGGGCCCGGCGGCCCGGCGGACGTGTTCGCAGTCCCTCGGCTCGGCGGCCTGGCCCCTCGGTTGCCGTGTCGGTCGAACCGGAGGGTGGTGACCTTGTCGACGGCCGTGCGGCGGCGGCGCGCCGTCCACGGACGACCCCTCATCGGTCGGAAAGGCTGTGCGGCACCGCGGAAGCGGGCATCGACGTGCGGAAGGGTCATGCGTCGGGCGAGAACGGGGCTCCGTCGGGTCCATGGGCCAGCAGTTCGGCGAAGGCGGCCACTGTCGGGGCCTTGAACAGGCTCGGGACGGTCACTCCGACATCCAGCGCCTCACGGATCCGGGCCACCAGGCGGATCGCATCGAACGAGTTGCCGCCCAGACGGAAGAAGTCGTCGTGGATCCCCATGTCGGGTGCGGCGAGCACGTCGGCGAACAAGGAGCGGAGCAGCACCTCGGTCGTGTCGCGCGGAGCGGCCGGTCTCCCGGTCGGTCGGCGCCGGGGCGCAGGCAGTGCCGCCCGGTCGAGCTTGCCGTTGGCCGTCAGGGGAAGCGCGTCGACGATCACGAAGTGGTCCGGAACCATGTGCGGCGGGAGCCGGAGCTCCGCTTCTCGCCGCACGTCCTCGACATACAGATCCGGGGACGACCAACCCGACCCGCGGTACGCCGGTGCGGCACTCTCCCCGCCACCGGAGGCCGGCTGCCCGCCGCGGACTGCGTAGAGGGTGACCAGACCGGTCTCCGAGAGCATCGCCAGCCCGTCGACGGTGACCCGGTACCCCCGCTCCTCCAGTTGGCCCCTGATCCAGTCGATCCGGCCCGGGGCGTTGTGCGCTTCGATCACCAGCTGGCGGACCAGGTTCCAGTGCTCCTCACGGAGCCCCAGAAGCACCGCGCGTTCGCTCTTCTCCGCATCGATCTTGAGCAGGTCGATCCGTTCCACACCGGTCTCGTCGATGACGTCCGACAGCGTGCGCAGCTCGCAGGTCACGTCGGTGTGCTGCAGCCGTTCCGTGAGCAGACTGTCGAGATCCGCCGCACCGCTCTGCGGAAGGGCTTGCCGCATCGGCTGCTCGTTGCGGACGAAGGCCTCCAGGACACCGCGCTCCTCGCCGATGTCACCGAATCGCCCCGACATTATCGAAAGTTGCGGATAGTAGGTGAACGACGCCGTGCCCGCCTCTTCGGCGAGGCCGCACGGGAACAGCCTGGCGTCGACTCCGTGCAGCCGGGTGTTGAGTTCGAGCATGCGGAACAGCTGCGGAATCGGCTCGAACGCATGGACCACGCTGCCGGGACGGGAGCGGGCCACCGCGAGCGAGAAGAACCCGATGTGCGCGCCCACGTCGAAGACGCAGGCCCCGGTGTCGGGCAGCGTGATCCCGTTCCGCAGGTACTCGCCCTCTTCGAAGATCTCGCGGTACAGGAAGTCCGCCTCCGACCGGTTGGACGCGACGACGGCCATGCCGTTCGGCAGGGTCTGCAGGTCCTTCCGGTCGAGGAGCCCGGCTTCTTCGAGGCGGCACAGGTTCCGCAGCGCGGCGGCCTCGTCGGGGTCGGGTACGAGGTAGGCGGTCAGCCGCGTCTGGCCGGCCTCGTCGGGCCTCGCGGCCACCACCGCGTCGGCGACCGCGGCGTGCCGGGCCAACGTCGCTTCGATCTCGCCGAGTTCGATGCGCACGCCTCCCACCTTGACCTGGTGGTCGTTGCGGCCCAGGTAGTGCAGGACCCCGTCGGGGTCCCGCCGGGCGAGATCCCCGGTTCGGTACATCCGGCTGCCTTCGGGGCCGTAGGGATCGGGGACGAATCGCTCTGCTGTCAGCCCCGGCCGGTTGACGTACCCGCGGGCCAGCTGGACACCCGAGATGTAGAGCTCGCCGGCCGCACCGGGCGCGGCCTGGTTCAGCTGCTCGTCCAGAACGTACAGCCGGGTGTTGCGCACCGGGGCACCGATCGGCACCGGGCCGGGTGGGTCGTCGGGGCCGCAGCGCCAGTGGGACACATCCACCGCGGCCTCGGTGGGCCCGTAGAGGTTGTGCAGTTCGGCGTCCAGGAGGCGGAAGAACCGTGACCGCAGCTCGGCCGAGAGCGCCTCGCCGCTCGCGAACACCCGGCGCAGCGAATCGCATCGGGCCGTCGTCGGCCCTTCGAGGAAGTGACGCAGCATGGACGGGACGAAATGCACGGTCGTGATCCGCTCCGCCCGGATCAGCTCGGCGATCCGGGTGGGATCCCGGTGCTCGTCCGGCCCGGCGAGGACGAGGCGCGCACCGACGCACAGCGGCCAGAAGAACTCCCACACGGAGACGTCGAATCCGGCGGGGGTCTTCTGCAGGACGCGGTCGTCGTGGCCCAGCGGATACTCCGCCTGCATCCAGCGCAGGCGGTTGACGATGGCCTCGTGGGACACGGCCACCCCCTTGGGCCGGCCGGTGGATCCCGAGGTGAAGATGACGTAGGCGGTGCTCGACGGGTGCGGCGAGGGCCACCCGGTCCCGTCCGCCTCGGGCGCGCCCTCCTCCGACATCCGCCGGACGTCCTCGCTGTCGAGCATCAGCACGGGGCGTGCATCCTCGGTCATCTCCCGTACCCGCTCGGCGGGCAGCTGCGGATCGACCGGAAGGTATGCGGCCCCGGCCCTGTGCACCGCGTAGAGGGCGACCACCAGTTCCACGGATCGCGGCACCGCGACCGCCACGACCGTTTCGGGCCCCGCCCCCTTGGCCATGAGCGATCGCGCCAGTCGGCCGGCCCTGGCATTCAGCTCGGCGTACGTGAGAGATGCATCGCCGCCGACGAGCGCGACGGCGTCAGGGGTGCGGGCCACCTGGGCCGCGAACAGATCGGGCAGAGTCTCTGCCGCCATGTCGTGAGCCGCGGTGTCGCTCATGACGTCACTTCCCATCGTTGTCGAACTGACCGCCGGACCGGGACAGGCACCGACGAGGCCGAGAAGGATTCGTCGCCCCGCGGCGGACCCGCAGGGGCGTACGGCTTGCCGGGGGCTCGGCTCCCGCCGTTCCGCGACCGCCACGGCTCGCAAGGGCGGTCCTGTTCTCGGGGTGTCCACTCACGCGGATCGTCCTCTCCTGGGGTCGGCTACGGAAGGGGCGCCGCGGACGGATGGAGGGCAGCCCGGCGCAGTGCCTCGATGTGCGCGGCCAGCGTCTCGACGGTCGGCGCGTCGACCAGGGCGCGCACCGGGATGTCCAGCTCGAGCTCGGCCCGCAGTCGGCTGACGACCGCCAGCAGGGAGAACGAGTCCCCGCCGGCCTCGAAGAAGTTGGCCCGCACGTCCACCTCGGCGAACCCGAGCACCTCCGCCCAGGCCGCCGCGACGGTGCGCTCCGTCTCCGTGCTCGGCGGCGTCACGGCCGTCGGAAGCACGGGAATCGGCTCGGGTCGGGGCAGCCGCTGGCGGTCCACCTTGCCGGTCGGGGAGAGCGGCATGGCCTCGAGCCACATGAACACGGCCGGCTGCATGACGATGGGCAGCTTCGGGGCGAGGTGGGCGCGGAGCGCGGCCTCGTCGAGCCCGCTGCCCGGTGTCCTGACCACGTGGGCGACCAGCCGCTGGTCGGGCTCCAGGACCAGCACGGCGTTCGCCACCTCCGGGTGACCGCGCAGCACCGATTCGATCTCCTCCAGCTCGACCCGCACGCCGCGGATCTTGACCTGATTGTCGACCCGGCCCAGGAACTCCATCTCCCCATTGGGCAGGCGGCGCACCAGGTCACCCGTGCGGTAGAGGCGTCGGTCGGGCCGGGCCGGGTCCGGGGCGAACCGGTCGGCGGTCAGGGCGGGCTGGTTGCGGTAGCCGCGAGCGACGCCGTCACCACCGATCCAGAGCTCGCCGGGCACGCCGATGGGCTGCAGGTTCCCCCAGCGGTCGACCACCGCGCAGGAGGCGTTGGCGATCAACTCACCCAGCGGCATGGAGCTGCGCTCCAGCGGCTCGTCGCCCATCCGGCCGACCAGGGCGGCGCCCGCGGTCTCCGTCGGCCCGTACTCGTTCCAGATCTCGCACCCGGCGGGGACGACCGCACGGGTTCGCGCCACCAGGTCGGCGTCCAGGTTCTCGCCGCCCATGGACACGTGCCGCAGCGTCGGCATGTCGAGGCCGGCGTCGGTGATGCCGCGCATCTGGGTCGGCGTCAGGTACAGCATGTGGATCGACTGCTCGTTGATGAACCGGGCGGTGGCCCGGCCGTCGGCCTTGACCTCACGGGGCAGCATGACCAGGCAGGCGCCTGCGGTCAGTGCGTGGAACATCTGCTCGACAGACCAGTCGAAGTGGTAGGAGAGGTTGTGCACCACCCGGGTGCCGGGCCCGATCGGACGGATGTCCTGGGCCCACTGGATCCACGGGGTGATCGCGGTGTGCGGCAGGCCGACGCCCTTGGGCCGGCCGGTGGTCCCGGACGTGTACATCAGGTACACCAGCTGCGAGGGGTGCAGCGCGGACCCCGGGGCGCCGTCCTGCGCGCCGTCCTGGGCTCCGTCCTGCGCGGTGCTCACCACGTCCACGCTCTCCAGGACGGCCGCCGGCAGCTGGTCCCGCAGTTCCGGGGTGGTGACCAGGATCTTCATCCCGCTGTCCGCGGCGACGTACGACATCCGGTCGACGGGGGCGAGCGGATCGATCGGCACGTAGGCGGCACCGGACTTCAGGATGCCGAGGATGCCGACGATGAGGTCCACCGACGGGTCCGCGCACAGGCCGACCAGGTCGTCGGTGCCGATGCCGCGCGCCGTCAACTCGTCGGCCAGCCGGGATGCTCTGCGGTCGAGTTCGTGGTAGCTGACCCGTTCGTCGCCGCTCTCGACCGCGTCCGCGCCCGGGGTCCTGAGCGCCTGCGCCTCGAACAGCCGGTGCAGGAAGAGGTCCGTGGGGTAAGGACCGCAGTCGGCGGTGGACCACTCCTGAAGCTGGCGGCGCTCCTCCTCGGGAAGGATGGTGAGCTCGGAGAGGCGCTTGGCGGGAGCGGCCACCGCGTCGGCCGCGAGCACGGCCAGGTGGTCGAGGATGCGCCAGGCCTTGTCCTCGAGGAACAGGTCGGTGTTGTAGTCGATCGCGAGGCGGTACGTGAATTCGGTCTCGACGACCCGGAACACCAGGTCGAACTTGACCGCCTTCAGGTTCAGGCCCAACTCGACGTCGTTGACGGTGATCCCGGCCAGCTCCGGCGCCGGGACCGCGTGCTGGTACGCCAGCATGACCCGGAACGGCCCCTGCCGGGAGGAACGGTCGGTCGAGACCGCGTTGACCACCCGCTCGTAGGGGACGTCCTGGTGGGCGAAGGCCTCCAGGATCCTGCCCCGGACCCGGCCGAGCAGCTCGGCCAGCGTCGGGTCGCCGGACAGGTCGCTGCGCACGGCGAGGGTGTTGAGGAAGCACCCGAGCATGGACTCGAGCTCCGGCAGATCACGGTTGGCGCTGGGGATGCCGACCACGATGTCCGTCTGGCCGCTGTACCGGCTGAGCAGCACGTTGAGCAGCGTGAACACGGTCATGAACGGGGTGGCGTTGTGCTCCCTGGACAGCTCGCGGATCCTGCGCGACACCGCTCGGGGCAGCTCGATGTCCACCGACGCCCCCTGGCTCGTGCCGGTCTCCCGGGGCGGCAGGTCGGTCGGAAGGTCCAGCACGGGGAGCGGGCCGCGCAGTCGGTCCTTCCAGTGGTCCAGTTGGCGTTCGAGCGTGGTTCCGGTGACCGTGCGCCGCTGCCAGGCGGCGTAGTCGGCGTACTGCACCGGCGGCTTCGCGGCCGCCGGGATCCCGCCGTCGGCGGCGGCGGCGTAGAGCTCCAGCAGCTCGGCCATGGCGAGTTCGAAGGAGTACACGTCGGTGATGATGTGGTGCAGGTTGATGAGCAGGACGTGCCAGTCCTCGTCCAGCCGGTACAGCTCGACCCGGAGCAGCGGCCCCCGCTCCACGTCGAACGGCCGCTGGGCGGAGTCGAGGAGCAGAGCGGCCAGGACCTGCTCCTGCTTCTCCTCCGGCTCGTCGCGGAGGTCGACCACGGTCAGCGGCAATTCGGCCTTGGCCTGAATCACCTGCTCGGGGATGCCGTCGACCGCCTTGATGGTGGTGCGGAAGACCTCGTGCCGGTCGACCAGCGCCTGGACGGCCTGCCCCAGGGCCGTGATGTCGAGCGGGCCCACGAGCTCGTGCGCCATCGGGATGTTGTAGCGGGAGCTCGGACCCTGGATGTGCTCGTCGACCCACAGCCGCTGCTGGGTGAACGAGGTGGGCGCGTGGAAGACCTCGCCCGAGCGCCCCTCGAAGGGCTCGATGGTCTGTTCCGTCCCGGGCTCCGTCTCCCGCATCGCCTCGATGGCCGCGGTCAGCTCGACGAGGGTCTGTGCGTCGAAGAGCACGCTGAGCGGAATCCGGATGCCCAGCTCCTCGCGCAGCTGGCTGATCGCTCTGGCACCTTTCAGTGAATTTCCGCCCAGCGCGAAGAAGTTGGCGTCAGGACCGGATATCTCGGTGTGCAGGACTGCCGTCCACACATCCGAGACGACGTCCATCACGGACCGCTGCGACATGTCGTTCCACCTAATCCGTCGATCGAGAGGATGGTTGTTTCGAAGGGCTTCGGGTCAGTGACCGTGCTGCCGGGGCACGGCAGCGAGCCGCCCGGCGATCTCGGCGAGTACGGCCGGACGGGCGGAGTGCAGGAAGAAGTGGCCGCCGGGAAACATCCGCAGGTCGAAGCCGCCGGCTGTGAGCTCGCCCCAGCGCGGCATCGCCGCAGTGCCCGCGGGGTCGTCCTCGGTCCCGCCGAACGCCGTGACCGGGCAGGTCAGCAGCGGCCCGTCGGTGAACCGGTAGGTCTCGACCACCGCGAGGTCGGCCCGGATCACCGGGAGCATCAGGCGCATCAGTTCCGGGTCCGCCAGAACCGCTTCCGGTGTCGCGGACCAGGAGCGCAGTTTCCCGATCAGCTCCTTCTCCGGACCGGTGTGGTACGCGGTCTCCTTCCGGGCTTGGGGCGGTACGCACCCCGAGACGAACAGCCGGGTGGGTGAGCCGATCTCCATCCGCTGCAGGGTGCGGGTGAGGTTCCAGGCCATCAGGGCGCCCATGCTGTGCCCGAAGAATGCGAACGGACGGTCCAGGTGCTGGATGACCGAGGGCACCAGGACGTTGAGCACCGCGCCCATCCGGTCGAACAGCGGGGCGCCCAACTGGTCTTCTCTGCCCGGAAGTTGTACCGACCACGGCTCGATGTCGGCGGGCAGGGCGGCGGCCCAGTCGCGGAACACCGAGGCACCGCCGCCGGCGTAGGGGAAGCAGAACAGCCGCGTGGCCGCCTGCGGCCGGTCGGCGAGCGGCCTGACCGTCACCCTCATCGGCCGGTCCCGCCCGCCATCTCCCGGCGCAGGGTCAGCGGACGCATGTCCGTCCACACCTCGTCGACGTGCGCGAGACAGGCCTCCTTCGAGCCCCGCTCGCCCGTCTCCCGCCAGCCGGCGGGCAGCTCGCGGCCCTGCGGCCAGATGGAGTACTGCTCCTCGGAGTTGATCACCACGACATAGCCGTCGTCGTCACGCTGTCCGTCCATGGGCCCTTCCTTTCGGTGAGATGGCGCGATACCGGCTCAGGCGTTCGGCGTCCCGGGCCGGGAGGCTCGCAGGGCCCCCAGCCGACGACGGCCGGCGGGTACGGTCCGCGCCGCCCGCCGGGCCCGCGCCAGCGGCTCCGCCAGGGCGGCCAGCGAGACCGTCACGTCCTCGACGACCGTCCGCAGGACGGCCAGAAAGGCCGACCGGACCTCCTCGGCCTCGGACTTCGCCAGCCGTCGGGAGTTGTAGTTGAGCCGCAGACGGAGCCGGTCGCCGTCCGGCTTGCCGAACAGGCAGAGGTCGAGTTGCGAGGTCTGCCGGGCCGGGGGCAGGAAGTCCGCGAACTGGAAGGAGGTCGAGAAGACCGGGTTCCGGCCGGGTCGGGATTCCGCATCGAGCTTCTCGAGCAGCAGGGTGAACGGATAGCGGCTGTGCGCGTAGGCGCCGATGCTCACGGCCCTGGTCCGGCGCACGACCTCTTCGAAGGGGTCCGCACCCGACATCCGCACCCGGACGGAGAGCGGGTTGACGAAACTGCCGAACATGCCGTTCAA
This sequence comes from Kitasatospora sp. NPDC127067, assembly GCF_042724755.1. Lineage (NCBI taxonomy): Bacteria > Bacillati > Actinomycetota > Actinomycetes > Kitasatosporales > Streptomycetaceae > Kitasatospora > Kitasatospora sp. NPDC127067. The sequence continues at coordinate 24,205 of NZ_JBHXEM010000055.1, forward strand.
CTCCTTGGTGTCCCGGCCGGAGAACGGGACGCAGACCACGATGTCGTCGTCGGCGCTGATGTCTCGCAACGCGACCGCGTAAGCGCTGAGCAGCAGGATGTGCGGCGTGACGCGCAGCTTCTTGACCAGTGCCGCCAGCCCTGCGGCCGTGTCGGCCTCGACGTCGAACTCCAGCGTCTCGTTCACCACCTCGTCGGCGGGCGCGTCGTGGTCCCCGATGCGCAGCCGCGGCAGCGGGGCGGCCAGCTGGTCGAGCCAGTACACCTCCATGGCCTTGCTCTGGTCGCTCGCCAGCCACTCCCGCCGGCCCCGCACGAAGGCGTCGTAGGTCGTCGGGAGCGGGGGCAGCTCCGGCTCTCCGTCCGCGACGAAAGCTCGGTAGCAGAGCAGCAGTTCGCGTATGAGGATGCCCATGCTGGTGCCGTCCGTGATGATGTGGTGCACGTTCACGTAGAGGCAGTGGTGGTCGGCGGCCAGCTTGAACACCTTGAGCCGCACCGGCGGGGTGGCGAGTTCGTCGAAGGGGGTCGCGTTCTCGTCCCGGATGCGCCGATTGAGTTCGGCCGTCGGATCGGCCGCGCCGGTCAGGTCGACGAGCGGCACGTCCGGGTCGAATTCGGGCAGGACACGCTGGCGCGGACCCTCTGGAGTGTCCCGGAAGGACAGCCGCAGCGCTTGGTGGCGGTCCATCAGGAAGGCTGCGGCACGGCGCACGGCGACGATGTCCACCGCCTCGTACAGGTGCTGCCAGTGCGGAAGGTTGGATTCCGCCCGGCCCTCGTCCAGCTGATGCTGGAGCCACAACCCCCTTTGACCGTTCCACAGTTCGAACCAGGCCCTGTCACCCTCGAAATCGTAGGGGTCTTCCACTTGGCCAGCCAATCTTCACATCAATGGTTGACAGAATTCCCGGACCGACGTGACCGATTCGGAGAGGCTTTCCACTGCTTCCGAGGATTTCAATCGGACGGGCCGGAGGTGCACGGCCGACCCGGAACGGCGCTCGCGGCCTGGACCAGCCCGTCCGCCACCCGCCACCGCCCCTCGAAGAAGACCGGGCCGGCCCCGTCGGCCGTCGACTCCGAAGCCGGCAGCCGGGCGGTGAAGGTCCCGTTCTCCGGGTCGAGGACGACTTCGGCGTCGACGAAGTCGAGCACGGTGCCGCCCAGGGGGTACCACGCCTTGTAGACGCTCTCCTTGACGGCGAAGAGCAGCGTGTCCCAGTGCACCTCCGCGTCCCGGCGGAGGAGTTCCGCGAGGTGGTGCCGTTCGGCTTGCGACGTGATCAGGCGCAGGCCCCCGTCGGGCAGCGGCCGGTGGACCTCCGCGTCGATACCGAGGGAGCGCAATGCCCCGGCCCGGGCGACCGCGGCCGCCCGGTAGCCCGAGCAGTGGGTCATGCTGCCGACCACGCCGCACGGCCACTGCGGTGCCCCCGCCGTGCCCCGGAGGATCGGGGCCGGGGGGATGCCGAGCCGGCCGAGGGCGGTTCGGGCACAGTGCCTGACGGTGGCGAACTCGCGGCGCCTGGCGAGCGGTGACCGGGCGACCGCCTCGGCCTCCCCCGGCTGCAGCGGGACGTCGGGCAGATCACCGTACGCCTCCTCGACCTCCACGCCGGGCGGCAGGAGGGTGATCACGAGGCGGCCCCGTCGAGTTCGGCCGTCACGGCTTCCACCGCTTCCGGGGTGGGTACGTCGACGGCGTCACGCTCTACGAGGGCGGGCTGCACGGCTCCTCCTTCTCCCCGGTGGCCAGCAGGTCGGTGAGCAGGACCTTCACGGCGGGCGCGTGGAACAGCTCCTCCGCCGTCACATCGACCCGGTGCACCGCCCCGGGGCCCGGCCAGTCGAGCGCCTCGCTCAGCAGGACGTGGGTGGGAGCCGGAGGGGCCTGCGGGGGCACCGCCGCGGTGAGGGTGAAGCTGAGCCAGGCCCGCTGTCCCTCGGTCAGTTCGACCAGGATCTCCTCGTCGAGCCCGGGCGAGCAGCCGACGATCACCGAGAGGAGGAAGGAGCCGGCCAGGGCGAGCGCGTCACCGGACGGCAGGCCGGTGATCGTGGGCACCTCGGCGGACTCGTCCATGGCCAGGGCGAGGTCGTCCAGCAGTTCCTGAGGAGTCCTGGGATCGGCCGGTGCCGGGTCGAGCACGATGAGCGGGACGTCCGGCCCGGGCAGCGCCTCCACCAGTGCCGAGGCCAGGCCGACGGCCGAACAGTAGGCCAGCACCGCGACCGGGAGCGGCCCGGCGGCGGTGATCCGCTCGGCCCAGTGGGCGGCCTGCTCAGCCGTCCCGACGACTCCGTCGGCGAGGCCGGGGTAGTGCAATGGGTCGATCCTGAGGGTCCGTTCCTGCCAACCGTCGGGCAGGATGGCGCCGAAGGTCCTGCGGGGCACCTCGTTCCCGAACTCCAGTATCACGAGGGGCCGTTGGTCCTGCATCACTCTGCACTCCTGACGGCTTCGTCGACCTCGGCGGAGAAGTCCGCGAGGACCGGATGGTTGAAGATGGCCTGCAGCCCGATCTTGATGCCGAACTGCTCACGCGTCCGGGACACCGCCCGGGCGGCGATCAGCGAGTGCCCACCGATCTCGAAGAAGCTGTCCCCGGAGCGGGGGAGGTTCCCGGTGAGATCCGACCAGATCTCGGCGATCCGCGCCTCGGTGGGGCCGAGGGGGGAGGGCTCGGCCGCGGCTGCGACCGGAGTGTCCGGCAGGGCCTTCCGGTCGATCTTGCCGTTGGGTGTCAGCGGCATCGCGACGAGCCGGTGCAGCCCGGCGGGGAGCATGTACGCGGGCAGCCGACCGGTCAGTGCGGCGCGGATGTCGTCCGGCTCGGCCTCGCCGCAGAAGAAGGCGCGCAGCGATCCGCCGTCCTGGTCCGGCACGTGGACGACGGCCGTCTGGTCCACTCCGGGAACGGCCAGGATCTCCTGCTCGACCTCGGCCGGCTCCACCCGGTGACCGCGGATGCTGACCTGGGCGTCCCGCCGCTCGACGAACTCCAGCTCGCCGTCGGCCGTCCAGCGGCAGAGGTCGCCGGAGGAGTACCAGCGGCTCTCGTCCTGGTCGGCGACGAACTTGCGGCCGGTGAGCTCCGGGTCGCCCCGGTAGCCGAAGGCCAGGACATCGCCTCCGATCAGCAGTTCCCCGGGCACACCGGGCTCGGCGACCTCGACCCCGTCGGCATCCACCAGCCGGACCTTCGCGCCGGCGATGGGGCGTCCGATCACCGGCGCGCCCTCGGTGGGGCAGCGGCGCAGGTCCGCGCTGGCGGTGGTCACCACGGTGGCCTCGGTCGGCCCGTAGTGGTTGAAGACCGCGGCGGGGAAGCCGGCCGGCGGGCTCACCCGAAGACGGTCCCCGCCGGTCAGCAGGACGGCCAGGCCGACGGGCGGGGCCGGGAGGGTGAACAGTTGCTCGGCGAGCGGGGTGCTCAGGAAGCAGTGCGTGATGGCGCTCCGCTCGATGAACTCGGCGATCACCGAGCTGTCGACGATCAGCCGCTCGGTCGGCAGCACCAGCGTCGCCCCGCTCGCGAGAGCCGCCCAGACCTCCCAGACCGTGGCGTCGAACCCCAGCCCGGCGAAGGCTCCGACCCGCACCCCGGGCCGGGTGCCGTAGGTCTCCCGGTGCCAGGACACCAGGTTCGCCAGGCCCGCGTGGCCGACCTCGACGCCCTTGGGCGTACCGGTCGAACCGGAGGTGTAGATGACGTAGGCCAGCGGGGCCGGCGACACCGGCGCCGGGGCCGCCCCGGTGCTGTCGAGTACCGGAACACCCGCGGGCACCCGTCCGGCGAGCCCCTCCTGCGCGAGCACGGCCACCGGCCGGGCGTCGTGCAGGATCGCCTCCACCCGGCCGTCCGGCAGTGCCGGGTCGAGCGGCAGGTACGCGGCACCCGCGAGCCAGCTTCCGAGCTGCGCCACGATGCCCTCGATGCCGCGCTCGAAGAGCAGAGCGACGAGGCAGCCGCTCCGGTGGCCCTCGGCCTGCCGTACGCGTCCGGCCACCGCGGCGGCCGCGTCCCAGAACTGACGGTAGGTGAGCTTCTGCTCGCCGCACTCGACCGCGACCACGTCCGGATGCGCGTCGACGATCGCGCCGAGCATCCGGACCACCGTCCGTTCGTTCACGATGCCCTGCATCAAAGACCACTCCTGTCCCCGGCAAGCAGTTCCTGGTCCGCCCGGGCCGCGCGCTCCACCACGTCCCTGTCGCCCCGGTGATCCTGGTGGGTGAGGAACTGGCGGAGGTGGTGCCGCGACACCCGCTCCCCACCGATGGAGCTGTCCGCCGACTCCGGGGAGCCGCTCGTCACTCGTGTCATCCCAACTCTCCTTTCAGGGATGTGCGGTCGGCCGTCAGGAGGCCGTGCCGCGCACGGCCAGGCGTTCCAGGAGGGTGACGCCGAAGTGCTGCCTCGTCACCGGCGGCCCGTCGAGGGCGAGATCCGCCCACCTGCCGGCGAGGCGCTCCAGTACGATCTCGGACTCCATCCGCGCCAGCCCCGCCCCCAGGCAGTAGTGCGCGCCGAAGCCGAAGCTGAGGTGCCGCCTGATCTCGCGGTCGTGGTCCAGAAGGTCCGGGTCGACGAAGACGGCCGGGTCGCGGTTGGCCACGCCGAGCATCAGCAGGACGAGATCCCCCTCCGCGATCAGGTGACCGGCCGCCTCCACCGGCGCGGTGGCCACCCGGGCCACCTGCTGGACCGAGGTGTCGAAACGGAGCAGTTCGTCGACCACCGAGCCCGGTTCACCGCTCCGCAGGTCGGCCCAGGCATCGGCGTGCAGCGCGGCCCGAACGGCCTTGCCGATGAAGGTCGAGGTGGTCTCGAACCCGGCGTAGATCAGCAGGCTCGCCGTGGCCCAGACGTCGGCGGCCTCGATGACGCCCCCCTGGTGGGCGTTGCGCAGCAGCCAGAGCCCGGTGCCCTCGCGGACCTCCGAGCGCAGGGCCTCGTCCACCACGTCCGCGATTTCCCGCAAGGCGCGATGAGCCCTGGTCCTGACCTCCGGCAGGTAGTCCGCCATCAGCAGCGCCGCGATGTCGGGCGCCCAGTCGTGCAGCCGGGGCGCGACCTCCCCGGGCAGACCCAGGATCCGGCAGATGACCCGGCTGGAGAGCGGGACGGCGAGTTCCGCCATCACCTCCAGCCCGTCCGTCCGCCCCGCCAGGAGCTCGTCGACGAGGTCTTCGACGGCGGGACGCATCGCGGCGAGCCGGTCGGCCGCGAAGAGCGGCGCGACGACCCGGCGGGCCGCCGCGTGCTCGGGGTCGTCGTTGAACATGAACCACCTGCGCACGACCTCTGCGGCCCGCCCCCCGCCCTCTCCCTCCCGGTGCAGGGTGGTGGTGCCCCGCTGCGGCCAGGCGGCCGACAGAGCGGGGTGCCGCAGCAGGGCCGTCGTCTCGCGGAACCCGGAGACGATCCACACCTCCAGGTCCTCGTCCCAGCGGACCGGCTCCTCCTCCCGCAGCGGGAGGTAGTCCGCGCAGGGGTCGGCCGCCGGGCGGTCGTCGTCGCGGTAGGGGCAGCGGGGGGCCTGTGTCACGGTCACTTGGTACTCTCCGGGTTCTGGTCGACCCGGCGCGGCGGGGCGACCGACAACTGGCCGAGGGTCACCGGTGCGACGGCCGGACTCAACACGGCTCCCCCTTCGTACAGATCGCCTCGACGGCGGCCACGAGCTGACGCTCGGCGGAGTGCAGGAAGAAGTGGTCGCCGCGGATTTCCTCCACTCGGAAGGGACCGTCCGTGTAGTCCGCCCACGCCTCGACCGAGGGCAGGTCCGCCTCGTCGTCCGTGTCCCCGTAGAACGCCACCACCGGGCAGCCGACCGTGCCCGGGGTGCCGGTGCCGTACTCGCCGAGGATCCGGTAGTCGGCGCGGATGACGGGGAGGTAGATCTCCATCAGCTCCTCGTTCTCCAGCAGCTCCTTCGGAGTTCCGCCCAACGCGGCCAGTCGCTCGATGAGTTCGGCGTCGGAGAGTCGGTGGCTGTCCGCGTCGGTGGCTGGCAGCCGGGGTGCGCGGCTGGCCGAGACCAGCAGCGCCGACGGCTCCGAAGCGCCCTTGGAGCGGAGCAGCTTGGTCAGCTCGAAGGCGATCACAGCACCGTAGCTGTGGCCGAACAGCACGTACGGCGAGGCCGGGTCGAGCTGCTGGTACAGGTCCGCGAGCAGGGCTTCCAGCTCGTCGATCGGCTCCTCCACGCAGCGTGAGCCCCGGCCGGGGAGTTCCAGCGGCACGACGGTGACGCAGTCGGGCAGGTGCCGCTGCCACGGGTCGTAGACGCGTGCCGAGCACCCGGCGTAGGGAATGCAGTAGAGGTTCACTTGGGCGTCTCCGTACGGAGGATGTGGTCGGTCAGCGAGGCGACGGTCGGGTGCCGGAAGATCTCCTTGATCGGCACCCGGATGTCGAGGCCGTCGGTGAGCCGCTTCTGGAGCACCGTCAGGAGGACCGAGTTCCCGCCGGCGTCGAAGAAGTTGGTGTTCTCGTCGACGGGGTCCGCGGCGAGCGTCTGCCGCCACGCCTCGGCCACGAGTGCCCGGACGTCCCCCGAGGGCGCTGCGGCGGGCGATTCGGCGGCCTGCGCCACCCGGCCGTCGACGGCCGGGCCGGCCGCCAATCCGATCCGGTCCACCTTTCCTGTGGTGGTGCGGGGCAGCGCGGACAGGGCGGTGATCCTGGCGGGGTGGTGGCTCGACGGCAGCCGGTCCTTCAGCCAGCCCTGGAGGTCCGCCTCGGCGCGCTGTACCACGAAGGCCACCAGCGCCGCGGTGTCGGGCCGGTCGGCGTCCTGGACCAGCACAACGGCCTGCGAGACCTCCGGGTGCTCCTCCAGGACGGCCTCCACCTCGCCCAGCTCGATCCGGTGTCCGCGCAGCTTGACCTGGCTGTCCAGGCGGCCGAGGAACGTCAGTGCGCCGTCCGGTCCCCGTCCGACCCGGTCCCCGGTGCGGTAGACGCGGCGGCGGCCGTCGGGGGTGTCGCCGTGCAGAAAACGCTCTGCCGTCAGCTCCTCCCGGTTGAGGTAGCCGTGCGCCAGCCCCTCCCCGTAGAGCAGGAGTTCACCGTTCTCGTCGGTGAGGAGGCCCACCCCGGCCACCGGCTCGCCGAGCGAGATCCGCTCGGCGGAGTCCACCCGCGCCGCCGTGGCCCAGAGGACTCCCTCGGTCGGGCCGTACACGTTCCAGAGTTCACCGCACCGCGGCAGCAGCTCCCGGGCGAGGCTCGGGGTGAGTGTCTCTCCGCCGGTCCACAGTCGGCTGCCGGGCGCACCCTTCCAGGCGGAGGCCGTCAGCATCCGCCAGAAGCTGGGGGTGGCCTGGACGACGTCCGGTGCGGCCCCCGCCACCAGCTCCGCGAAGGCGAGCGGATCCGCCCTGATCTCCTCCGGGACCACCGTGAAGGAGGCCCCCACGGTCAGTGGAAGGATCAGCTCCACCAGCGAGATGTCGAAGGACAGCGCGGCCATCGCCAGCACGCTCTCGCCGGCCGCCAGCCCCGGCCGCTCGGCCAGGGCGGCGAGGCGGTCGATCAGGGCCTGGTGGCCCACCATCACGCCTTTGGGCTGCCCGGTCGAGCCGGAGGTGTACAGGATGTAGGCGATCTCACCCAGGTCCGGTTCCCTGGGCGGCGACGGAAGTCCGTTCCCCTCCAGGGCGAACTCGCCCTCGGCCAGCTCGCGCAGCAGCAGGGCGGGGCGGGCGTCGTCGAGGACCCGGGCCCGCCTGGCCGGCGGGCTCTGCCGGTCGAGCGGCAGCACGGCGCAGCCGGCGGCGTTCGCGGCGAGGATGCCGACGGCCCCGCTGAACCGGCTGGACGCGTCGAGCGCCACGACGGAGCCCGGCCGGACCTTCGCCGCTATCCGCTCGCCGAGGTCTGCGGCCAGCGCGGCGACGTCACGGTAGGTGTAGGTGCGTGCCGTCCGCGCGGCCACGGCCTCGGGCGTCCGCTCCGCCTGAGCCTGGACGACATTCCACACTGTCTCCACGCGAGCCCCCTGGGTTCGAAAAGAAGTACTGGTCAGTGGCCGACGACCGGGAGCGCCCTGGACACGCTCCGGAGCACGGCCTCCCGCTCGTCGTTGAGGAAGAGGTGGCCGCCGGGGAAGACCTCCACCTCGGTCCGGCCGGTGGTCAGCTCGGCCCAGCCCTGGAGGTGCTCCTCGGCGACCCTGGGGTCCGCGTCACCGCCGAAGGCCGAGACGGGGCAGGTGAGCAACTCGCCCGGCCGGTAGACGTAGCCGGCGAACAGCGAGAGGTCGGCCCGGAAGGTCGGCAGGATGAAGGCGGCGAAGTCCGGGTTCTGCAGCAGCGTCTCCGGTGTGCCGTTGAGACGGCGGAGCTCGTTGATCAGCTCCTCGTCGGAGAGGTCGAGTTCACTCGGCTTTCTGGACTCGTGGGCCGGTAGCGCCCGGCAGCCGGACACCGTGATCCGGACCGGCTCCAGCCCCTGCTCACGCTGCAGCCTGCGGGCGAGCTCCCAGCTGACGATGGCGCCCATGCTGTGCCCGAAGAAGGCGAACGGCCGGTCCAGGTACGGGAGCAGGGCGGGGAGAAGGACGTCCAGCAGCTCTTCCAGGTCCGCGATCGGCCGGTCGAAGAACCGGTCCTCCCGACCCGGCAGCTGCACGGCGAATGCCTCCACTCCTTCCGGGAGTCCGGCGCCCCACCCCCGGAAGACCGAGGCGCCTGCCCCGGCGTACGGGAAGCAGAAGAGCCGGAGGGCGCCGGGCTCGGTCCGGCCGGGAATCGGCCGGACCCAGCTCTGGGCCGTCTGTGGTGGTGCCGAGTGCATGGGGTTCCGCTCCTACTGGTCGGGAGAGTCGGGAGGGCCGGGAGGCGCTCAGGCGCCGTGCCAGGACTTCCACAGCGCGGCGTATCCGCCGCCGGCCGCCAACAGCTCGTCGTGACTGCCCAATTCGGTGACCCGGCCGCCTTCCATGACCGCGACCCGGTCCGCGTCGTGGGCGGTGTGCAGGCGGTGGGCGATGGCGATCACGGTGCGTTCCTTGAGCACAGCCGCCAGCGAGCGCTCGGTGTGCCGGGCCGTGGTCGGGTCGAGCAGGGAGGTGGCCTCGTCCAGGATCAGCGTGTGCGGATCGGCCAGGACCACTCGGGCCAGGGCGAGTTGCTGGGCCTGCTGGGCGTCCAGCCGGAGCCCGCCGGCACCGAGTTCGGTGTCCAGCCCGTCCGACAGCTCGTCCAGCCAGTCGATGTCGACGGCGGCCAGCACCGCGAGCAGGTCCTGGTCGGTCGCGGCGGGCGCGGCGATCAGGAGGTTGTCCCGGACGGTGCCGAGGAAGACGTGATGCTCCTGGGAGACCAGGACGACGTGTCGGCGCAGCTGGGCCGGGTCGAGCTCGGCGACGGGCACCTGCCCCACCGTCACCCGTCCGGTGCGGGGCGTCTCCGCCCCGGCCAGCAGCCGGCCCAGAGTGGACTTGCCGGCTCCGGAAGGGCCGACGATCGCCAGCCGCTCGCCCGGACGGACGGTGAGGTCGACGCCGTGCAGGACGTCCCGCTCACCCTGGTAGGCGTACCGGACGTCGACCACGTCGATCCGGTCGTCCTCGGGGCGGCCGCCGCCGGTCACGGCCGGGGCGTCCACCTGGCCGACGCCCTCGACCCGGGCGAAGGAGGCGTTGCTGCGCTGGAGTTGGTCGAGCCAGAGCAGGACCTTGTCCAGCGGCTCGGAGAGCTTCCAGAAGTAGAGGGCACAGGCGACGACCGCGCCGGTGGTGACCGCGCCGCTGTCGCGCAGGGCGGCGCCGAGCAGCAGGATGCCGGCGACCGGGGCGATGTACGAGAACTCGACCACGGGAAAGAGCACGGTGCGCAGGCTGAGGGTGTAGGTACGGGTGCCCCGGCAGTGCTCGACCGCCTTGGCCGTGGCGGCGATGCGGCGGTCCTGGAGACCCAGGGCCTCGACGGTGCGGGCCCCCGTGGCGGTGGAGGTGAGGATCTCGATCAGCGCGGAGTTGGCGGCGCCTTCGGCGAGGTAGCCCGTGTGTGCACGGCGCAGGTACCAGCGGGTGGCGAACCAGATCCCGGAGAGGCAGAGCAACCCGCAGATGCCGAGCAGCGGGTTGACCGCGAGCATGGCGACCAGGATCAGGAGGATCTGGACGAGCGCCACGGAGACCTCCGGCCCGGCGTCGCGCAAGGTGGAGCCGACGGTGGCGACGTCGGCGGTGCCGCGCGTCAGCAGGTCGCCGACGCCGGCGCGTTCGGCCACCGAAGCGGGCAGGGCGAGGGAGCGGTCGACGAACCGCTCTCGGATCCGTGCCAGGGTCCGCTCGCCGAAGCGGTGGGCGGCGTAGCGGGCGAAGCGGCCGAGGAGCAGTTGCGCGAGCGCGAAGCAGAGGATGCCGAGGGCGAGTCGGTCGACGTGTCCGGTCCCGGCGCCGCCCCGGACGTCGTCGATGATGCGGCCCAGTAGCCAGGGGCCGCCCAGTCCGGCGGCCGCGGCCAGTCCGTTGAGGGTCAGCGTCACGGCGACGGCACGGCCGTCCTGCCTCATCAGGTTCACGGCGGCCCGGCGGACCTCGGCGGGACCGGCGATCGGGAGCCGTCCGGGGGCGGTCTCGGTCTGAGCGGTCATCGGACGGCCTCCTCGGCGGGCGTGGACTCGGTGGCGGTTTCGCCGCGAGCCACCAGCGCGCGGTAGCCGGGCTCTGTTGCGAGCAGTTCCTGGTGCGGGCCGGCCGCCGCCAGACGGCCGTCGACGAGGTAGCAGACGGTGTCGGCCTGCTCCAGGAGGACGGGGGAGGTCGAGGTGAGGGCGGTGGTGCGCCCGGTCCGCGCCCGGCGCAGCCCGGCGGCCATGGCGGCCTCGGTGTGGGCGTCCACGGCGGAGGTGGGCTCGACCAGCAGGAGCACCTCCGGGTCCGCCAGCAGGGCACGGACCAGCCGCAGCCGCTGGCGCTGTCCGCCGGAGAGGTTGCTGCCCTGGGCCTGGATCATGGTGTCCAGGCCATCGGGCAGTGCCTGCACGATGTCCTCCGCCGCGGCATCTCGGACGGCCTGGGCGATGGCCGGGCCGGTGTGCTCGGACCGGCCGTCGACCACGGTGCGCAGCGTGCCGGAGAAGAAGTCGGCGTCGTTGTCCGCCACCACGATCCGCCTGCGGATCTCGGCCAGGGCGACGTCGGCGAGCGGCACGCCGCCCCAGGTCGCAGCGGATGCGCTGTACCGGCCGAGCCGGTCGACCACGGCCGCGGAATCGGCTGGGCGAGCGCTGACGATCGCGGTCAGCCGGCCCGGGACCAGTTCCACACCGGTGTCGGCGTCGTGCAGTGCTGATGGCTCGTCATGGGCCGGCCGGAGTGTTGCGGCGTCTTCGAAGGCGGGCTTCAGGTCGAGCATCCGGACGACGCGTCGAGCGGCGACCAGGCCCCTGGTGAGGTCGTATCCGCTCTCGATGAAGCTGGAGACCGGTGCCACCAGGACGGCGACGTAGCCGTAGACGGCGACCAGCGTGCCGATCGTGATGGTGCCCTCGGCTGCCATCCGGGCGGCCAGCCAGGTCACCAACGCGAGGAAGAGGGCGGGCAGGCCGACCGAGAGTGCTTGGATCCAGCTGGTCACGGCGCCGACCCGGTAGCCCTCGGCCTGCAGGTCCTGCGATCCGCGCACGTATCGGCCGGCCAGCATCTCCTTGCCGCCGATGCCGTTGAGTACGCGCATGCCGCCGATGATGTCCCCGAGCCGGGCGGTCAGCGCCCCCTGCTGCGCGCGGTACTTGGACTCCGCGCCCTGGAGGCGTTCCAGCAGCGGTCCGACCACGACCGCGAGCAACGGCACCCCGAGCAGGACCACGAGGGCGAGCGAGACGGAGACCGACAGCAGCAGCGCGGCCGCCACCAGGTACGCCACGACGGCGCCGACGCCGGGGCCGGTGATCGTCAGTGTCTGGCTCATCTGCGCGACGTCGCCCACGCCGATGCTGGCCACCTCGCCGGCCGTCACCTTTCGGGGCAGTTCGGCACCCAGCCGGGTGGAGTGCGCGACCACGACCTTGATGGTGCGGAAGGTGGCGTCCATCCGGACCCGCGTCATGATGCGGTGGCGCATGATGCCGAGCCATGCGTTGAGCAGCGCGGCGCCGATCAGTGCGGCCACCCAGCCGACCAGGACGCCGGTCCTCCCCCGCTGGAGCCCGTCGTCGATCGCACGCTGCATGAGGTACGGCGGCAGCAGGAGGCCGACCATCCAGAGGGTGCCGATCACCGCGCCGCCCGTCACCCGTCGGCGCTGACTCATGGTCAGCCACCACAGGTAACGCGCGGCACTTCGGTGATCCGGGGTTCCCGGATCGGCATTCGAATCCGTCATGAGTGAAATCCTAACCATCTTTCCTGGGCCTTATCCAGATTTTCCTTCCACCTCCCGACCGTCTGTGGCTATAGTCACCACGGACAGGAGGTGGTCATGATGAAGAAGCAGCTTCGAGGAATCTGTGCAGGCTTCTAGAACTGGCTCGACCAAGCCCAGGGATGCCGAAGTGCGGGGGGAAGAAGCTTTTCTCCCCGCATTCTTCCGCTCTTCAGAACATTCGCCAAGGATTATCCAGTGAAACTTCTGCCAGGGAGTTCTCGGACCCCTTGGACATATTGATCAGACCAGCCTCGATCGACGCCGCGAGAACGGCTGGGAGATTTCCGTCGAGATAATCGCGGCTCGCGCCCACTCCGATGAGGATTCCCTTCCCCGTGGCCACTGCCAGGTGGAAGTTCGGCCCTGACCGCTGGGTGGACGGACGCCACTCGATCCCGGTGCGCAGGGGGGACCCGGCGGCCGGCTCGGCGTCCACATCGCCGAGGAAGTTGTAGTGCTTGGCGAAGGCGGTGGGGTCCGTCTCCGGCAGGCCGGCCTCCCGGAGACTCTCCTTCAGCGCGTCGACGTCGTAGCAGCCGTTCATGTACGCCGTCATGGACTGGACGTAGCAGGCCCGCAGATACTCCAGCGGGTGGGCCTCCTCGTCGACCGTGACGGTCACCGGGGCGAACTGGTTGAGCGAGCCGACCAGCGGCACCCACCGGGTGGTGAGCCGGTTGGCGGCCATCAGCGCGAAGGTCATCCGCTCGGTGCGCTTGAGCCGGGACAGCGCGAGCGCGCCGACGCCGAGCACCACCGACTGGACCGAGATCTTCAGCCGGTCGGAGAGCTCCTGCGCGGCGGTCAGTCCCTCCAGGCTGTAGAGCGACGCCCGGCGTCGCTCGGTGGCGTCCTCCGGATCCCGGTCCGCCGGGACGAGCCGGCTCCAGGCCTCGGTCCAGTGCCGGACGCTCCGGGTGCCCGGTTCCTCCTGCTGCTCCTGCGCCATTTCCAGCGGCTGCACCACCGGCCCGAGCGCCCCGCCCTCCAGGAGGACACCGAGTTGCTCCTCCAGCACCCGCAGCGCACCGTTGTCGGCCGCCACGTGGTGGATCACGGTGACCAGGTGGAGCGCGTCCCCCTGGTGCGTGGTGACGAACGCGCGCCACGGCAACTCGGTCTCGATGTCGATCGGCTCGACGGCCGCCTCGGCACCCAGCCGGAGGGCCGCCGCGAAGCTGTCCTCGGCCAGCTCCAGCGCGGCCACCCGGGACGGGCGGTACGGGTGGACCGTCTGGGCCGGTGTCGGGCCGCTCAGGTCGTAGGTGGTCCGCAGCGACTCGTGTTTCGCCACCAACTGGAGCCAGGCGTCCATTACTTGGGCCGCGCCGAGACCGAACGGCACCTCCCAGACGCTGACCAGATTGGCGACCGCCCGATGGTCGGGGCCGTGTGTCTCCAGCGAACGCAGGACCGACAGCTGACCGTATGTCACCGCCCCCGTCCGGAGCTCGCTCACAGCCGGGCCGCCCGGACGGCGAACTGGCCGAGCATGGTCTGCTGGATCTGCGTCGTGCCCTCGATGATCTCCATCACCTTGGCGTCCCGGTAGTGACGCTGAACGGAAGCCTCCGCCCCGATGCCCTGGGCACCGTGGATCTGCACCGCGTCGGCGGCCGCCTTGACGGCGATCGTCGAGGTCCGGTACTTCGCCAGCAGGGTGTGGTTGACGGACTCCGTCTCCCCCCGCTCCTTGCTCACCCCGGCGTGGTAGCAGAGCAGCCGGGCCGTGATGGTGTCGGTGAGCATGTCGGCCAGCAGCTGCTGGACCAGCTGGTGGTTGCGGATCTCGGTGCCGTACTGGGTGCGGCGGCCGGCGTACTCCGTCGAGGCCTCCAGACAGGTCTGTGCCAGGCCGACGGAGCCCCAGGCGGTGCTGTAGCGGCCGAGGTCGAGGGCGCTGGAGGCGACGAAGGTGAGGCCGAGGCCGGGACGCCCGACCAGGTTGGCGGCCGGGATCCGGCAGTCGTCGAAGGTCATTCGGCCGAGCATCGAGCCGCGCAGGCCGAGCAGGCCCTCGATCGGCTCCACCGACAGGCCGGGAGTGTCCCGCTCCACCAGGAAGGCGGTGTGCTGCCCTTCGAACGTGGCGAAGACCAGGAAGAGGTCCGCGATCTGCGCGAAGCTGATCCACTTCTTGGTGCCGCGCAGGACGACATCGGCGCCGTCGGCCGTCGCCGTGGTCCCGACGGCGGCGGCGTCACTGCCGACGTCCGGCTCGGTCAGGGCGAAGGCCGCCAGGGTTCGGCCCGAGGTGATCCGGGGGAGCCACTGCTGCTTCTGCTCCTCCGTTCCCCACTTGTGGATCGAGTGGGCGACCATGTCCTCCACGGCCACGAGGTTACGGATCGACTGGCAGCCTCGGCCCAGTTCCTCGGTGAGCAGTCCGTATTCGACCCAGTCCATGCCGAGGCCGCCGAACTCCTTCGGGACGGGCGCGCCTAGGTAGCCCTGCCCGGCCAGGTCGGCGACGATCTCTCGGGAGACCGCTTGCTCGCGGTCGCAGCGGTCCGCCTGCGGGACCAGGACACGGTCGGCGAAGGCACGGAACTCGGCGTGGCGCTCGGCCTGCTGTGGGGTGAGGTGACTGAGTATCAACGCATTCCTTGCGAACGTGGGGGCGGGCGCATCACTCCGGTGGGAGCGGTGGCATCCGGCTCGGAGAGGGGGAGGCTCAGCCGGCGGTGGCGGCGGCGAGGGCCGGTCCGGCGTCGGCGGCGGTGTACCGCTCACGGCCGGTCAGGTTGACCAGGACGACCTGGTCCGGGGTGATCCGCCGGGCCGCGACCTCATTGCGCAGCGCGGCAATGGTCGCGGCCGAGGAGTGGCAGACGTCCAGCCCCTCCAGCTCGCGGAGCATCGTACGGGCTTGGACCAGTTCGTCCTGGTTCACCGAGACGATGGAGCCACCGCTCTCGGTGGCGATGTCCCGCATGTAGGGATAGGTGGCCCGGCCGTCGCCGAGCAGGATGGCCCGGGCCAGACCCGTCGGGTGCTCGATGACGTCGTCCTCGGTGAGCTCGGCCCGTCCCTCCCGCCAGGCCGCGGCCATCGGCGCGCAGGTGTCCTGCTGGACCATCACGAAGCGGGGCGAGGAGGTGAGCCGGCCGCAGGCGAGGTACTCTGCCACGCCCTTGCGTGCGGCCATCATCCCCATGCCGCTGCTGATGGCCTGGACGACGACGTCGGGCTTGTCGTCCATGGCGTCGAAGGCTTCCAGGTAGGTGAGCTTCAGGCCCTCGCGACGGGCCCAGTTGAAGAACCCGCCCTCCCAGACCAGGCCCTTCCGAGCTGCGAACTCCTGGGCCGCCCGGGTGGCTTGTGCGTAGTTGCCGTCCACCACGGTGAGGGACACCCGGTCGCCGGTCTCGATGTCGTGGTCGCCGGTGAAGTCACGGCCGCAGAAGAAGTGTGCCCGCATCGAGTGGTCCCTCCGCACAGCGCGGGCCAGGGCGGTGGAGCTGTTCCCGGTGCTGGAGGCGACGAACTCCTTGATCCCGAACTGCCGGAACACGGCCAGGACCACGGAGGCCAGCCGGTCCTTGGTGGTCCCGGTCGGCTGCTGGGACTCGTCCTTCACCCAGAGGCGGGGCAGACCGATGACCGCTCCGAGGCGCGAGGCCGGACGGCAGGGGGTCCGCACACTGATGCCGGCGTCGAGTAAGTGCTCGGATTCGACCGGAAGGAAGTCCAGGTAGGTCAGCTCAGGCCGGTCACCGTCATGCTCGGTGACGTTCTCCAGGTTCATCCTGGGATCGAGCGCACCCGAACATCGGGGACATCGGAGCCGGAATTCCGGGTCGGATTCCCAGCCGCAGTTGACGCATAACAGGCGGTACTTGGGCGGCGCTTCGGCTTTTGCACAGTGGTCGACGACCGGCATTTTGCTTTTCCCCCACAGAAGTTACCGGAGAATGGACCGACTGACCCGAATCTATGCCGGAGCCACGATGCCAGTACATCTACATGTATGACCGAGTTGACCTGCATGGACCACCTGATCGCGGTGGCGTCACGGCGCGGCCTCTCAGGCCAGCGCTTCGCTCCGGCCTCCCATGAGGGCACGCGACACGAAGCCGTCGGGCCCGCGAGGCACGTCGCCGACGACGGTGGTGCGGTGCACGATCCGCTCCTCCTGGAACATCAGGCCGTCCACCGGACCGGCATGGGCCACGGCGCGGTTGTCCCACATGACGAGGGTGTCCTGCTCCCAGCGGACCCGGGCGTGGATCTCGTCCCGCCCGGCGAGCTCGTCGAGAAGGAAGTCCAGCAGGGCCGCGCTCTCGCGGGGCTTGAGACCGCGGATGGCCTGGAGGAAGACGGCGCTGACGAGCAGGCTGCGCGCACCGGTCTCGGGGTGCACCCGCACCAGCGGGTGCACGGCCGCGAAGGGGCCGGCCGGCTTGCCGTCGAAGCGGGGCGCCGCCGTCGGGGCGTGTCGGGAGTGTATCGCCTGCAAGGTGTCGACGTACCCCCGGAGGGAGGACGACAACCCTTCGTAGAGCGCTTCCAGATTGGCGAAGAGAGTGTCGCCGCCGACCGGTGGAATCTCGACACCGCGCAGAATGGTGATGGCGTTCGGATTGACCACGAAGGTGCTGTCGACATGCCACTCGGTTCGCAGGCGCCGCGGCGTCGATCCCTTCAACGGATGACTGAGGCCGGCCTCGGCCTCGGCCAGCGCCCGTCGCTCCTCCGACAGTGCGGTCCGCAACACGGCGGGGGCTTCGCTCAGACCGTTCACGATGGGATGTGCCGCAGTGGCACCACCCAGAGCATTGGTGAGTTCGACCTGTTGCGCGTCACTCATCGGCTGATTCCGGAAAACGAGAACTTTGTGACGCACCAGGGCCTCACGAAGGCGGGCCACTACGGCCGGCGACAACTCCGCCGCGAGATCGACGCCTTCCACCTCCGCGCCAGTGATAGGCGTGAGAGGCCGAAAAGTCATTTCTGACACCAGAACCCCCAATGGCGTGCCTGTGCGATCAAACGTGGACCACCCTACCCCAGGGCACCCACGTCCTGTCGAGCCTTCGACCAGGGAAAGCGTGCCGACTCGACAAGCCATTGCTTCACTACGCCCGTTTCACACCAATCTCGCCCACCTGACCCAACGCGACACAATCTGGACATCAGCCGTCTGCCAACCAGAAAAAGAGACTTGACGATGTCCCAGCAACACCATAGGGTCAATTACCTGCATAGGCCTCGAATGCAAGAGATCTGGAACACAAAATGTCGAACGCACAGTCCGACGACTTGATGTCGGTGATTTCCGAAGTATTCGCCCCCCTTGAAGTCTCGCTGGACAGCACTTTCGATGACCTCGGAGCCACCTCCGTGTCGCTGCTCCGCCTGATGGTCTCGATCCAGAGCACGTTCGACGTCGATCTGGACGTCGTCGACATGTTCACCGTGGCCAACGTCGGTGAACTGGTCCAGCTCGTCGAGGAGCGGATCCCCGCTTCGAAGTAGTCCCGCCACGGACGGACCGGAGCGATCCCGTCGCTCGCCTCGGGGCCGGCGCATACACATGAGGATGCGGGGTCGGAGTCCGTCACCGCCGTCCCCGTCCCGAGGCCTCGTAGAGGGTCGAAGTCCCCGTGCAGGCCGCCGCCGGCGTTCCGGCCCGAGGCCCGATCGCACCCGACCGGGACAGTCTGTCGCACCTGACGTCGCCGGTGGACACCGACGCCCGGCCGAGCCGGCCCTGGCAGCCTCGCGACCGCCTACGCGGGCCGTTTCCAGGACCGTCTGGCCCGAAGAGCCAGCAGCCACTGTCCAACCGCCGAAAGAGACATCGTGACCGCGTACCCAGCCGCGAAGTACTTCCTGTCGAGCTACATCTCCCCGCCCGGCAGCTTATCCGTCATCGCACCGCGCCACGACCAGAACATCGCGCTCTGGCGCAGTCACGACTCGCGGGTCGAACTCGTCAGAGTTTGGGAGCTCGAGCGCGTCAGCGGACAGAAGCACCACTTCTGGCCACTCTTCACCGTCGACCGTTACAACAAGGTGCTGACCGAACTGCTCGCGGCCGAAGGGCTCTCCCCGGAGGACGTGAGCCTGTCCTGGGGCACGCCCGGCCTGCCGCACCACGCCGACATCAAGCTACCGACGGGCGCCGAGGACTTCCCGATCCACAGCCTCGCCCACCTCTACAGCGGACTGCTCCTCGACTCCGAGGTGTTCCGCGGCGAGACCATCATCGGAATGGCCCTGGATGGCCGGCCCGACTTCGGCCTCGACCGGACGGGCAAGAAGTACTGGTACACCGGCTGCGTGTCGGCCAAGGGCGACGTCGACTTCGCTCCGGTCGAATCCCCGGCCCCGATTTACGACGCCGCGTCGTCGGAGTTCGGCAAGGAGCCGGGCACCCTGATGGCCCTGGCGTCGGCCTGCCCCACCGAAATCGCCTTCGACACCGAGGCGGCGGTGCGGGAGCTGGAGCTGTTCGGAGGCCGACGAGTACCGCTGGTCGACACGCTTCCCTTCGTCCAGGCCGTGATTCGTGCAGCCGAGTCCCAGTTGCCGTCCATGGAGCTGGACAGCCGCTTCACCCACCAGGAGCACCTGCAGTCCGCGGTCATGAAGATCGTCCAGACGGCCTGCGAGCTCGTCATGGTGCGCAACGTCGACCGGCTGCTCGAATCGGCAGGGGTGGACCCGCGCCAGGCGTACCTCTCCCTGAGCGGCGGCTTCGCCCTCAACTGTCCGACCAACTCCTTCCTGCTGCGCCGCTACGGATTCAAGGGCCTGCTCACGCCGCCGAGCGCGAACGACTCCGGCCAGTCCCTCGGGATCGGCCTCCTCGGCCTCCTCGGCGAGGGGCTGCTCCCGGGCGGTGGTTTCCGGCTAGAGTCCGCCTACCACGGCTCCGAGCTCACCGACGTCGAGAGCGCGCTGCAGCACTTCGACGACTTCATCGAGGACGTCGAGGAGTTCACCGAGGCCCGGTTCGTCGAGGACCTCTCCACCGGACCGCTGGTGTGGGCGGACGGAGCGGCCGAGATCGGTCCGCGCGCACTGGGCCACCGGAGCATCCTCGCCGATCCCCGCTCACCCCGGTCGAAGGAGCTGCTGAACGACTGGAAGAGCCGGCAGTGGTGGCGCCCCGTGGCCCCGATCGTCCTGGAGGAGTACAGCGGCGAGTGGTTCGAGGACCCCTGGCCCTCGCCCTACATGCTCGAGACGGCGTACGTGACCGAGTCCAAGCGCCGGCTGGTCCCGGCCATCCTCCACCTCGACGATTCGGCCCGGCGTCAGACCCTGTCCGCCGAGACCAACCCCCTGCTCCACCGGGCGATCGAAGCGTTCCGGCAAGCCACGGGGGTGCCGATGGTGTGCAACACCTCCCTGAACGACAAGGGTGAGCCGGTGGTGGACACGGCGGCCCAGGCCCTGAACTTCGCCATCCGCAAGGGCGCTGCCGTCGCCTACATCGCGGGCCGCCGCGTCCGGTTGCGCACGGAGGCCGCCGGCCGGAGCCCGGTTCCCACGCGTCGGCACGATCGTCGCGAGGAACTCTTCGCGGGCCAGGAGCAGGACCGCGACGCGATCTGGGAGTCCTGGGTCGAGTCGGGCTACACCACCGCGGCCATGGTCCTGATGTCCCGCTCCCCCGAGCTGCGCGATCAGGCGTTGGCGAAGCCCGCCGTGGTCAACCAACTGGCCGAGGTCGCGAGCGCCCGGGATGCAAGCGGCACGCTGGCCCTCGCCGCGGCGAAGCACGCCCGGATGTTCGGCCCGGACGCGGTCTTCGACACCGAGTCCCAGGAAGGCGCGGCTTTCTGATGTGACATCAGTTCTCGTGCTCCGGGACGGGACGGATGTCACACGCGCACCGCCGGCTGCCAGGGTTCTCCCGCTCCGGAGGGTGGCAGGAAACCGGGTGCCGCGCCCGCGGAAACCCTGGAACGGCCCTCCGGACCGTCCGCCATGCGCCGCCCGACGGCCCTGGTCCGGCGGCGTCCCGCGCGCCCGGCACTCTCCCAACAGCCACCGTCCGGACGGCCGTGCCGTCATGACCGGCTTCGCTCCAGCAGTACGGAGGATCAACGCAGTGAACACGAAATCGCTCTGGGCGCACACCTCTGACATGGCTCACATGAGCGAGGAGTCCCGGGCCGGGCACCCCTCGCACGCGGTCGTGACCGAGCGGATCGCGGCACTGCACGGCGAAGAACCGTTCGAACTGCTCGACTGCGGTGTCATCTCCACGGTCACCTACCGCCACCTGCTGACGGCGGGCCTGGAGGTCGACTACACCGGCATCGACATCAACGAGGCCGCCATCGACGACTGCCGCGGGCTCCACCCCGAGGCGCGGTGGGAGCAGATGAGCGTCACCGACCTCACCTTCCCCGAAGGCTCGTTCGACGTGGTGAACTGCCGGCACGTGCTGGAGAGCCTGCCGTACTACGAGACCGCCGTCCGCGAACTGTTCCGGGTCTCCCGCCGCACCGTGGTGATCTGCATGTTCCAGGTGCCGCGGGAGACCGAGGTGCTGCTGCGGCGCGAGACGGCCGACGGCTACATCTGGCTCAACCGCTACGCCGCCGGCCCGTTCGAGGCGCTGCTGCACTCGCTCTCGGAGTCGGTCGAGATCATCGACGTCCCCGCCGACCACCGCCGCAACCAGGTCTATCTCTGCACCAAGCGATCCGCGTAGCCGTGGCCCGTTCCGGCGAGACGGGTGACGTACGTCCTGCCCCCAGACTCCTCGAGGCAACCCTCATGACACTGCGCCACCCCGCACCTCCCGTGCCCGGCCCCGATGCCGAAGGGCGCCCCGCCGAGCTGCCTGCCGCCCCGGAGCTCCCGTTGGACCGGACGCCTCCGGCCCGGCGCGACCACCGGGCCGGCTCGGTCCCCCTCGTCGTCCCCGCCGGGGCGACCGCCGCCCTGCGGCACCTGGGTGAAGCCTGCGGAGGAGGGCTCCCGGCGGCGGCCTTCGCCCTCCACCTGGCCCTGCTGCACCGGTACGGCGGACAAACCGAGCTCGCGGTCGGGGTGACCAACGGCGCCGGGGTGACCACGCCGGTCCGCGTCGAGGCCGGCGGGAGCTTCCGGGACCTGGTCCGGCGGGCGGGCGCCGCGCTGGCGGCGGCCGAAGAGGTCCGCACCGGCGCGGCCGTCCACCTCTGGCCGGGATTCTCCTTCCGGCCGGAACCGCGTCCCGTGCCCGAGACCACCCACTGCGACCTGGACCTGCGGCTCTCCTGCCCCGACGGCGAACTGTCCGGGCACCTGGTCCACGCGACCGACGTCCTCGACCCGGCCACCGCCCGCCGCGCGGTGGACCACCTGCTGCGCCTGCTCGAAGGCGCGACGGCCGATCCGGACCGGTCGGTGTCCGAGCTGCCCCTGCTCACCGCCGGGGAGGAGCGCGTCGTCGAGGCGCTGAACGGCGTCCCGGGCGAGCCGACGGACCGGTGCTTCCACCGGCTCTTCGAGGAGCAGGCCGCCCGCACCCCCGAAGCGATCGCCGTCCGTTCCGAGGGCGCCGCCCTCAGCTACCGGGAACTCAACTCCCGGGCCAACCAGTTGGCCCACCTGCTGCGGGAGAGCGGGGTCGGCCCCGAGGTGACGGTGGGCCTCTGCGCCGATCGCGACGTGCGGCTGATGGTGGCCGTGCTCGGCATCCTCAAGGCCGGTGGCGCGTACGTACCGGTGGACCCGAACGACCCGGTCGAGCGGCGGGACGGCATCCTCGCCGACGCGGCCGTGCGGATCGTGGTGGCGACGGCCCCGCTCGACACCGGACACCGGGTGGTCGAGCTCGACGCCGGGCTGACCGTGCTGACCGGCCGGCCGGACCAGGACCCGCCGGCCGGGCACTCGGCCCCGGGGGACGCCGCGTACCTGCTCTACACCTCCGGCTCCACCGGCAAGCCCAAGGGCGTGGTGATCGAGCACCGCCAGCTCGTCGGCTACACCCGCGCCGTCGTCCGGCGGCTCGGCATCGACGGGCCGCTCAGCTACGCGATGGTGCAGCCGCTGACGGTGGACTCCAGCGTCACGGCCTTCGCCCCGCCGCTGTGCACGGGCGGCGAGGTCCAGCTGATCTCCCGTGACGTCGCGCTGGACGCGGAGAGGCTGGCCGACTGGGTGCAGACCCGGGGGGTCGACTGCCTGAAGATCGCGCCCTCCCACCTCCGGGCCCTCCAGACCTCGCCGCGCTTCGCCGAGCTCCTGCCGCGCCGCCTGCTGGTCATCGGCGGCGAGGCCTCCGACTGGCGCTGGCTGCGCGCCCTCCAGCGCCTCGTCCCGCACTGCCGGGTCTTCAACCACTACGGTCCGACCGAGACCACCGTCGGTGTGCTGACCCTCGCCGTGGCCGACCACCCGGAGGCGGAGTGGGAGACCGCGCCGATCGGCGTTCCGCTCCCGGGCACCCGGGCCCACGTGGTGGACGCGGCGGGCCGTCCCACGCCCGTCGGCGTCGCCGGAGAGCTGCTGATCGGCGGCGACCTCCTCGCCCGCGGCTACCACCGCCGGGACGACCTCACCGCGGCGGCCTTCGTCCCGGACACCCTCGGCGGCGGGCCGGGCTCCCGCCTCTACCGCACCGGCGACATCGTCCGCCGCCTGCCCGACGGGACGATCGCCTTCCTCGGCCGGCGCGACGACCAGATCAAGGTCCGCGGCTTCCGGGTCGCCCTGGGCGAGATCGAGGCCGCGCTGAAGAGCCACCCCGAGGTGCGCCACGCCATCGCCGTCGTCCGCGAGGACGTCCCCGGCGACCGGCGGGTGGTCGCCTACATCGAGCCGCACGGCCCCGGGTTCAGCACCGCCGGGCTGGAGCGCCACCTGCGGGACCGGCTCTCCCCGCACATGGTGCCGCAGGCGATGGTGACGCTGGACCGGCTGCCGCTCTCCGGGCACGGCAAGGTCGACCGCGGCAGGCTGCCCCGGCCCGCCGAGCCCGCCACCGCGCCGCTGCCACCGCGGAACGAACTGGAGCGACTGGTGGCGCAGGTGTGGCAGGAGGTCCTCCACACCGAGGCGGTCGGCACCGACCAGAACTTCTTCGACATCGGCGGGCACTCCCTGCTCATGGTCGGGCTGCACCACCGGCTCCGGGCGACGACCGGCCGGGAGGTCGACCTGCTCGACCTGTTCCAGCACACCACCGTCCGGGCCCAGGCCGAGCTGCTCTCGCAGCAGAGGCAGGGGGTGGCACCGGCCGCCACCCGCGGCAGGAGCGCCCAGCAGAACGCCCTGCTGAAGCGCCGCCAGCAGCAGCTGCAAGCGAAGCGAGGTCACCATGAGTGAGTACTCCCCCGAGCTCGACCCCACCGCGGACACCGAGCCGGACACCGAGCCGGACTCCGAACAGGCCGACGGCTTCTCCGAGTTCGACGACAGTCTGGACATCGCCGTCGTCGGCATGGCCGGCCGCTTCCCCGGCGCCCGGACGGTCGAGGAGTACTGGAGCAACCTCAGGGCGGGCGTCTGCTCCGTCACCCGCTTCGAGGACGAGGAGCTCGCCGCCCGGGGCGTGGACGACGCCACCCTGGCCGACCCGAACTTCGTCGGCGCGGGCTACCCGCTGGCGGACAGCGAGAAGTTCGACGCCGCCTTCTTCGGCTACTCCCCGCGCGAGGCCGAACTCATGGACCCGCAGCACCGGGTCCTGCTCGAATGCGCCTGGGCCGCCCTGGAGAGCTCCGGATACGACACCGACCGGCAGGACGGCCTGGTCGGCGTCTACGCGGGCGCGGGCAACAACACCTACCTGCTCTTCAACATCGCCTCCCAGCCCGGCGCCGCGCAGATCCTCGGCGACAAGCAGACGGTGATCGGCAACCGGCCGGACTTCCTCGCCAGCCGGGTCTCCTACAAGCTCGGCCTGGAGGGCCCCGCCCTCAACATCCAGTCCGCCTGCTCCACGTCACTGGTCGCCGTGGTCGAGGCGTGCCAGGCGCTGCTGGCCTACCAGTGCGACACCGCACTGGCCGGCGGCGTCGCCGTCGACGGGACCAGGAGCAAGGGCTACGTCTACCGCCCGGACGGCATCTTCTCGCCGGACGGCTACTGCCGCACCTTCGACGCCCGCGCCCAGGGGACGGTGGGCGGCGACGGCGTCGGGATGGTGGTGCTCAAGCGCCTCAAGGACGCGATCACCGACAACGACCACATCCACGCGGTCATCAAGGGCTCCGCGCTGAACAACGACGGCTCCCGCCGGGCCGGCTTCAGCGCGCCCAGCGCCGCCACCCAGTCCGCCGTCATCTCCACCGCGCTGGCGAACGCGGACGTGCCGGCCGAGAGCATCGGCTACATCGAGCTGCACGGGACGGCCACCATCCTGGGCGACCCGATCGAGTTCTCCGCACTCGCCTCGGCCTACTCCGGGGTCGGGGAGCGCAGTTGCGCCCTCGGCTCCGCCAAGACCAACATCGGCCACCTCGACTCGGCCGCCGGGGTCGCCGGCCTGATCAAGACCGTGCTGGCGGTGGAGCACGGGCAGCTGCCGCCCACCCTGCACTTCGAGCGGCCCAACCCGCGGATCGACCTGGCCGGCAGCCCGTTCTACGTCAACACCGAGCTGCTGCCCTGGCCCGAGGGCGACGGCCCGCGCCGCGCCGGGGTCAGCTCCTTCGGCCTCGGCGGCACCAACGCCCACGTCATCCTCGAACAGGCCCCTGAGCTGCCGCGCGAATCCCGGCAGGCCGACGGCGCCGAGCAGTTGCTGGTGCTCTCCGCGAAGAGCCCGGAGGCCCTGGAGGCGGCCACCGACCAGCTGCACGACCACCTCCGGGCGCACCCCGAACTCCCGCTGGCCGATGTCGCTTTCACCCTCCAGCAGGGCCGCCGGGCGTTCCCGTACCGACGGATGCTGGTGGCCGGCGGCACCGAGGAGGCGCTGGCGGCGCTCGACGCCCGCGACGACGGTCGGCTGCTCACCGCGACCGCGCCCGAGGCCCCGCACCGGCCGGTGGCCTTCATGTTCACCGGCTTCGGCTCCCAGTTCCCCGGCATGGCGCGCGAACTCTACGCCCAGGAGCCGGAGTTCAGGGCAGCGATGGACGAGTGCGCCGGACTGCTGGAGCCGCTGCTCGGCACGGACATCCGCGAACTCGTGTTCACCGTCGACGAGTCCGCGGACGCCGCCCCCGGGAAGCTCCTCGACTTCAGCAGGCTGCTGCTCCAGCCGGAGCGCAGCGAGCACCCGCTGGACCAGCCACGCCTCGGCTACCCCGCGGTGTTCGCCCTCGAGTACGCCCTGGTCAAGCTCTGGGCCGCCTGGGGGGTCGAGCCCGAGGTGATGATCGGTCACAGCCTGGGCGAGTACGTCGCGGCCTGTACGGCCGGGGTCTTCTCGCTGCCCGACGCCCTGCGCCTGGTCGCGGAGCGCGCACGGCTGATCGAGGAACAGGGCGAGGGCGCGATGCTCGCCGTGCCGCTCTCCGAGGAGGCCGTCGCACGGTACACCGACGCGGAGGTCTGCCTCGCCGCGGTCAACGGCCCGCAGACCTGCGTGCTCTCCGGCACCGTCGAGGGCATCGAGCGGGTGGCCGGCGAACTGCTGGCCGCCGACATCGCCACCCGCCGGCTGACCACCCGCTTCGCCTTCCACTCCCCGATGATGGACCCGGTCGTCGAGCGCTACGCCGAACTGGTCCGCTCGGTCCGGCTGAACGCCCCGGCCGTGCCGTTCGTCTCCAACCTGACCGGCACCTGGATCACCGACGACGAGGCCACCAGCCCCGAGTACTGGGCCCGGCACGTACGGGAGAGCGTGCGGTTCGCGGACGGCCTGGCCACCCTGTGGTCCGTCCCGGACATCGCGATCGTCGAGATCGGCCCCGCGCCGGCCCTGACCCCCGGGGCCATCCAGCACCCCGCCGCCGCCGGCACCGACCGGGTCGTCCTCCCGTCCCTCCCCGGCGCCTTCCTCGGGCAGAGCGACCGCACCGCGCTCCTGCGGGCCGCCGGACGCCTCTGGCTCGCCGGCCGGGAGCGCCCCTTCCCGGCCACGGCCGGCGCCCGGCGGGTCCCGCTCCCCTCCTACCCCTTCGAGCGGCGCACCTACTGGCTCGAACCCGGCACCGCCCAGCCCGGCAGCGGCTCGGCCCAGCAGCGGCGCGGCGACCTGCCCCAGTGGTTCTACACGCCGTCCTGGCAGCGGCTGGCCGGCGCACCGCAGCCCGCCGAGGTCGGCCTGGCCGACGAGCGCTGGCTCGTCTTCGCGGACGAGACCGGTGTCGGCCACCACCTCGCCGACCGCCTCGAAGGTTTCGGCGCCACCGTGCGCACGGTCTCACGGGGAGCCGAGTGGCACCGCAGGAGCGAGCGCGAGTACGTCCTCGACCCTGCCCGGCCTGAGCACTTCGAGCGACTCGCCGAGGCGCTGCGCGCCGAGGGGCCGCTGCCCGGTCGGGTGGTGCACTGCTGGAGCGTCGGCGACGACGCCGACCGGGCCACGGCGCCCGAGGACGTCCGGGCCCTGCTGCACCGCTCCTTCGACAGCCTGGTCCACTGGGTCCAGGCCACCGAGGCCGAGCTGATGACACGGCAGCAGCGCTGGGACGTGCTGTCCTCCGAGGTGCACGCCGTCCTCGGGGACGAGCCGCTCTGCCCGCCGAAGGCCACCGTCCAGGGCCTGTGCAAGGTGCTGCCGCAGGAGTACCCCTCGCTCAGCTGCGTCCACTTCGACCTCCGCCCCGAAGGCCCGCAGGCCGTACCCGGGCTGGTCGACCAGCTGCTGGCCGACCTCGCCGCCCCGCCCGCCGAGCGCACCATCGCGCTGCGCGGTCGGCACCGCTGGGCGCCGACGTACGTGACCGGCGCGCCGCGCCCGCGGGGTGGTTCCCCGGTCCGCCCCGGCGGGGTGTACCTGGTCACCGGCGGCCTCGGGAAGATCGGCCTGCTGATGGCCCGTGCCCTCGCCGACCGGGCCGCGGTGCGCCTGGTGCTGCTCGGACGGACGGGTCTGCCGCCCCGGGAGAGCTGGGCCGATCCGCAGCACCCGGAAGCGGTCCGGTCCGCGATCCGTGCCGTCCAGGAGATCGAGGCGCTCGGCTCCGAGGTGCTGGTGACCGCCACGGACGTCTCCGACCGCACGGCCATGCTCGCCCTGAAGGAGCGCGTCCTGCGGGAGTTCGGCCCGATCGACGGCGTGCTGCACTGTGCCGGCACGACCGGCACGGCGGCCCACCGGGAGGTCGCGGTCCTGGGTGCGGAGGAGGCCTCCTGGCACTTCGGCCCCAAGCTCTACGGCACGCAGGTGCTGCACGAGGTGCTGGCCGACCAGCAGGTGGACTTCGCCGTCATCTGCTCCTCGATCGCCTCGCTGCTCGGCGGGCTCGGCTTCGGTGCGTACGCCGCCGCGAACGCCGCGCTCGACGCCTTCGCCCAGCGGCACCACAGCGCGGCCCTGCCCTGGACCAGCGTCAACTGGGAGGCCTGGCACTTCTCCCAGGAGGACCGGGCGAATTCCGAACTCGGCGCGGCGGTACGCGAGTTGGCACTCACCCCGGCCGAGGGCCGACAGGTGTTCGACGCCCTGCTCGACGCGGTGCCCCAGGCGCAGATCATCACCTCCACCGGTGACCTGACGCTGCGTCAGGAGCTGTGGGCCGACCCGGTGGCCGAGGCGCCGGCCCCGGCCGCCCGGCACGAGCGCCCCAACCTGCGCAACCCGTTCGTCGCCCCGAACGGCGAGACCGAACACCGGGTGGCGGAGATCTGGCAGGAGCTGCTCGGCCTGGAGAGCGTCGGCGTCCAGGACAACTTCTTCGAACTGGGCGGCAGTTCACTGCTCGGCCTGCAGGTCGTCCACCGACTGCGTCAGGGGCTGGCGGTGGCCGTACCGCTGACCATCGTCTACGAGGGCCCCACCGTACGCACCCTCGGCGCGCTCATCGACAACCTTCGGGCGGCGCAGTGATGGCGGCGCGCGGTGGTGTCGCGATCATCGGGATGGCGGGACGCTTACCCGGCGCGGGGGACCTGACCGAGTACTGGTCGAACCTGCGCGACGGCGTCGAGTCGATCGTCGCCCTGACCGACGAGGAGCTGACGGCGGCCGGGGTGCCACCCGAAGTCTTCGGGCAGCCGAACTACGTCAAGGCCGCGCCCGCCTTCGCCGGCAGCGACCTGTTCGATGCGGAGTTCTTCGGGTACACCGCCCGCGAGGCCGAGGTGATGGACCCTCAGCACCGGCTCTTCCTGGAGACGGCCTGGGCGGCGCTGGAGCACGCCGGCTACGACGCCGCCCGGTACGAGGGCAGCATCGGCGTCTTCGGTGGCGCGGGGGCCAACCGCTACGTCCAGCACGTCTACTCGCACCAGCAGATCGTGGACACCCTGGGCCAGACCCAGATCCTGGTGGCCAACGAACTCGCCTTCCTGGCCTCCCGGGTGTCGTACAAGCTGGACCTGAAGGGCCCGGCGGTCTCGCTGCGCGCCGCCTGCTCGACCGCACTGGTCGCCGCCCACACCGCCTGCCGGAGCCTGCTCGCCGGGGAGTGCGACCTCGCCCTGGCGGGTGGCGTCCACGTCGACCCGAATCCGGGCACCGGCTACCTGCACCAGGACGGGTCCTTCGTGTCCCCCGACGGGCACGTCCGCCCGTTCGACGCGGACGCCCGGGGCACGGTCTTCGGGACGGGTGTCGGTCTGGTCGCGCTGAAGCGGCTGGAGGACGCGCTGGCCGACGGCGACACCGTCCACGCCGTGATCAGGGGCTCGGCGATCAACAACGACGGCGCGGTGAAGGTCGGTTTCACCGCCCCGAGCGTCACCGGCCAGGCCGCGGTCATCTCCGCCGCGCTCGCCGGCGCGGGCCTCGCACCCACGGACATCGACTACGTCGAGGCGCACGGCACGGGCACCTCGCTGGGCGACCCGATCGAGGTGCAGGCGTTGTCACGGGCGTTCGGCGACACCGGGTCCTGGGCCCTCGGCTCGGTCAAGGGCAACATCGGCCACCTCGACGCCGCCGCCGGCATCGCGGGCCTGCTCAAGACCACACTCGCGCTCAAGCACGAACTCCTCCCCGCCTCGCTGAACTACACCCGCGGCAACCCCGACATCGACTTCGCCAA
>NZ_JBHXEM010000056.1:0-6490 GCF_042724755.1 Kitasatospora sp. NPDC127067
GTGTGTGGTGTGTTTTGGGGTTAGGGGAAGATGTTGTGGCCGGGGGTGAGGGTGTGGGTGGGGTCGTAGGTGTTTTTGGCGTTGGTGAGGGTGGTCCAGTGGGGGCCGTAGTGGTGTTGCCAGTCGGTGGGGGTCATGTGGGGGATGGCGCCGACGAGGTAGCGTTTGGCGCCGAGTTGGGTGGCGGTGTTGTAGAGGTTGCGGTTGCGGGTGAGGTGGGTGGTGGGGTTGGTGGTGGGGTGGGGGAAGGCGAGGAGGTCGAAGAGGTAGGCGGTGGGTTCGTTTGGGGTGATGGCGAGGGGGTGGGTGAGTTTGTTGGTGTGGAAGGGGTAGCAGAGGAGGAGGCCGGGGCCGATGTCGTCGGGGGTGAGTTGGGGGAGGGTGTGGTTGAGGAAGGTGGGGGTGGTGGTGGCGGGGAGGAAGAGGGAGAGCCAGGGTTTGGGGGTGTTCCAGTAGCCGAGGTTTTTGATGGTGTCGGCGAAGGTGTCGGCGCGGTAGGTGTATTCGCGGTAGGTCTGGTCGGTGATGGTGGTGGTGGTGGGGTTGAGTCCGGTGAGGAGGGGGGTGGGGTTGGGGGGTGTGGTGTCGTTGTAGTGGGTGACGGCTTCGATTTTGTAGTGGGGGGGTTGTCCGTTGGGTTGGATGAGGATTTCGCCTACTTGGGAGGGGAAGCGGCCGTCGTTGAGGATGGTTTGTTGGTCGGTGAGGAAGGTGTGTTGGTCGGTGTAGGTGAGGGTGAGGATGCGGGCGTTTTGGGGGGCGGGGACGAGTTTGAGGGTGGCTTTGGTGATGATGCCGACTTGGCCGGCGCCGGCGAGGGCGGTGTGGAAGAGGTCGGGGTTTCGGGTGGGGGAGGCGGTGAGGATGCGGCCGGTGCCGGTGACGATTTCGATGGCTTCGACGGTGTCGGCCTGGAGGCCGTGTTTGTGGACGGTGGAGCCGATGCCGCCGATGCTGATGGTGCCGCCGATGGAGAGGTGGAGGTAGTCGGTGAGGGCGGGGGGTGTGAGGTTCTGGGCGAGGGTGGCTTCGGTGAGTTGGGCCCAGGTGACGCCGGTGTCGACGGTGGCGTTGGTGGGGGTGATGGTGTGGATGCGGTTGAGGGCGCGGGCGTTGATGCTGATGCCGCCGGCGACGCCGGCCTGGCCGTAGTTGGAGTGTGATTCGAGGTCGTTTCCGGTGCCGCTCTGGCCGTTCATGGCGACTTTGAGGTTGTTGCGGCGGGCGAAGTCGATGATGGTGGCGATGTCGGGGGCGCCGGCGGGGTGGAGGACGGCGTAGGGGGTGTTGGTGGTGAGGCGGCCGAAGTCGTGGGCGTGGGTGTTGCGGGTGGTGGGGTTGGTGGTGAGGGTGCCTTGGATGGGGGGTAGGGGGGTGATGCGGCCGCGGGTGGGGGTGTCGGTGGTGGCCCAGGTGCGGGTGGTGGTGTTGTAGCCGATGACGGTGGCGGCGGCGCCGGTGAGCAGGGTGCGCCTGGACAGGGGGGTTGGGTTCATGCGCGGTGGTCTCCTCGGGGTGGTGGGCGGGCCCGGCGGGTGCGGGTGCGGGTGGTGTGTGGTGGGTGCCGGCTTTGCGGGTGCTGTCGGTCGGTGGTGGTCCGGCCGGTCGGTGGTTGAAGTCCTGGTGGTTCTGTCGGCTGTTGCGGTCGTGCGTGCAGGGGTGTTCCTGCCTGGTGCAACGGCGGTGCTGGTCCTGCCTGTTGCGCTGGCGTTGACGCGGGGGCCGGTTCGATCGGCCTGCCGTGCCCGGTGGTTCTGCCGGTTGTGTCTGTGCTGCCGGCTGCGGTGTCCTTGCCGGTGGTGCTGGTCCTGTGCCTGGCGGTTCGATCGGCCTGCCCTGCCGGTTGTGCCGCCAGCGCGGGTCTTGCCGGCCGTGGTGCGGCCGGTTCTGTGGGTCCTGGGGGTCGGGCCGGGGTCGAGTGGGTCCTGTCGGCCGTACTGGTCCTGTCGGCCGTATCGGCCTTGCGGGTTGTGCCGGTCCTGTCCCGGTCCGTCGGTCCTGCCGGTGCTGTCGGCCGTGGCCTGACCTGTCGGTGGTTCCGGTCCTGCTGGTCCTGTCGGCCGTTGCGGTCCTGTGTGCAGGGGTGCTCTTGCCTTCTGCAACTGCGGTGCTGGTCCTGCTTGTTGTGTTGGTGCGGGGGCCGGTTCCTTCGCCTGCCGTTTCCGGCCCGGCTCTGCCCGGTCCCAACTGGTGCGGTGGCGTGGTGGGTTGCTGTTCTCGCCGTTCCGTTTCTCCTGGCCCTACCGGCCTTGCGGGTGGTGCCGGTGGTGCGGGTGGGTCCGGTCCTGCCCCGGCCCGTCGGTCCTGCCGGTTCTGCGGGCGGTGGCCGTCGTGCGGGTTGTGCTGGTGCGGGGCCGGGTCCTTTGCCTGCCGGCCCCGGCGGCCGGTCCTGTGTGCTGCGCCGGGTGTTCCGGTCGTGTGTGCTGTAGCGGTTCCTGCCGCCTGTAACTGACCTGCTGGCCCAGTGTGTTGTGCGGGTGCGGGTTGGGTCGGTCCCGCCGGTGTGCATTGCTGGTGGTGTCGTCTGGGCCGGTTCTGCGGGTCGTGGCGCGGGCGGTCCTGCGTGCGGTGGTGTCTTTGTGGTGTGTAACTGTGGTGCTGGCCC
The DNA here is from genome assembly GCF_042724755.1 of Kitasatospora sp. NPDC127067. Classification (NCBI taxonomy): domain Bacteria; kingdom Bacillati; phylum Actinomycetota; class Actinomycetes; order Kitasatosporales; family Streptomycetaceae; genus Kitasatospora; species Kitasatospora sp. NPDC127067. The sequence goes on from NZ_JBHXEM010000056.1 coordinate 2,606, forward strand.
TGTGTGTTGTGCCGGTCTTGAGGGTCTTGCCCGTGGTGCTGGTGCTGGTGCTGGTGCTGGTGCCGGTGCTGTGTCGGGTGTGTTGTGTTCTGGGTGTTGTTCGGGTGGGCCGGCCTGTGGTGTGGGCCGGCCTGTCCTGGTGGTGCGGTGTGGCGGGGTGCGGTGGGTGGCATGTGCTGCTGGTGGCCGGGGTGCCGCCGGGGGCGTGGTGCTGGGTGCGGGGTGCTGGTGCCGCCGGTGGCCGGTGGCCGGTGGCGGGTGCCGCCGGTGGCCGGGGGCCGGTGCCGCCGGGTGCCGGTGGTGTGCGGGGTGCCGTGGGTGTGCGGGGTGCCGTGGGTGGCGGGTGCCCGCCGGGTGCCGCCGGGTGTGTGGTGTGTGGGGTGTTAGGGGGTGGTGTGGGTGGTGGTTTGGTAGTTGGTGAGGTCGAAGGTGCGGGTTTGTTGGCGGAAGCGCCAGGTGTAGGTGGGCCAGATGTTGGGGTTGTTGCCGTGGGTGTCGGTGTACCAGCTGGTGCAGCCGCCGGTGTTCCAGACGGTGTTTTTGAGGCGGTTCTGGAGGGTGGTGTTGTAGGTGGTTTGGGCGTGGGGGTGGACGTCGAGGGTGGTGAGGTGGTGGGTGCGGAGGGTTTTGAGGGCGGCGAGGATGTAGGTGATCTGGGCTTCGATCATGACGGTTTGGGAGGAGTGGCCGAGGGTGGTGTTGGGGCCCAGGAGCATGAAGAGGTTGGGGAAGCCGTGGATGGTGGTGCCGCGGTGGGCGGTCATGCCGTGGGTGTTCCAGGTGTCGTGGAGGGTGTGTCCGTGGCGGCCGTGGATGAGGTGGGCGATGGGGCGGTCGGTGGCGGTGAAGCCGGTGGCGAGGATGATGGTGTCGATGTGGCGTCGGGTGCCGTCGGTGGTGGTGATGTGGGTGGGGCCGATGTGGGTGATGGTGTCGGAGATGATGTCGACGTTGGGTTGTTGGATGGCGGGGTACCAGGTGTTGGAGAAGAGGAGGCGTTTGCAGCCGACGGTGTAGTCGGGGGTGAGGCGGGCGCGCAGGGCGGGGTCGGGGACGGATTTTTTGAGGTGGCCGGCGGCCATGTTCTTCATGCCGGTGGTGCGGGAGGGGCGGGACATGAAGAACGCGACGATTTCGCGGCCGTGTTTGTTGAAGGCGCGGCGGAAGCGTTGGTAGCCGGGGAGGTGGCGGAGCATCCAGGTGTGGCGGGGGGTGTTGGGTTTGTCGGGTTTGGCGGCGACCCAGGGGGGTGTGCGCTGGTAGAGGTCGATGTGTGCGGTGTGGGGTTGGATGGCGGGGACGAACTGGATGGCGGAGGCGCCGGTGCCGATGACGGCGATGTTGCGGCCGGTGAGGTCGTGGTCGTGGCGCCAGCGGGAGGAGTGGAAGACGGTGCCGGTGAAGGTGTCGAGGCCGGGCAGGTCGGGGACGGCGGGGTCGGAGAGGTAGCCGGTGCCGGTGACGAGGACCTGGGCGGTGTAGCGGCCGTGTTGTGTGCGGATGTCCCAGTGGTGGTGGGTGTCGTTCCAGGTGGCGTCGAGGAGTTCGTGGTCGTAGCGCAGGTGGGGGTCGACGCCGTAGCGGGTGGCGCAGTTCTTGAGGTAGGTGTGGACCTCGGTGCGGGTGGCGAAGGTGGATTTCCATTCGGGGTTGCGGGCGAAGGAGAAGGAGTAGAGGTGGGCCTGGACGTCGCAGGCGCAGCCGGGGTAGGTGTTGTCGCGCCAGGTGCCGCCGAGGTCGTGGGCGCGTTCGAAGACGAGGAAGTCGTCGATGCCGGCTTTGAGGAGGGCGATGGCGGTGCCGAGGCCGGAGATGCCGGCGCCGATGATCGCGACTTTGAGGTGGCGGACGGCGAGGTCGCCGGCGGCGGCGGTGGCGGGGGCCGTGTCCGTGGTGGTGCCTGAGCGGGTGTCCGTGCCCGTGGTGCCGGTGCCGGTGCCGGTGCCGGTGGCCGTGGCGCCGGTGGTGGTGCCCGCGGTGGTGGTGTCGGTGTCCGCGGTGGTGGTGCCCGCGGTGGTGGCCGTGGTGCTGCCGGCGTTGATGGTGGTGGCGGTGTCGGCGGTGGTGGTCGTGCCGGTGCCGCGGGTCGCGCCGCCGGTGGTGGTGTCGGGGGTGGGGGTCACCCCCGCCGCCGGGGTTGTGGGGGGTGTCGCCGGGGTGGCGGTGGGGGTGTTGGTGCGGTTGGGGGCGGGGGTGGTGGTCATGGCGTCGGTGTCCTCTTCTCGGGTGTCCTGGGTGGGCCCGGGGGTCAGGCGCGGCGGGTGAGGGTGACGCGGAAGTTGTTGAAGATGTGGTCTTCGAGGGTGTAGGCGAAGATGTCGAGGTAGCGCTCGAAGCGGGCGACGGTGGTCTCGTCGGTCATGGTGACGGCTTCGTCGCGGCGGGCGGCGAGGAGTTGGAGCCAGGCGCGGCAGGCGCGGGCGAAGGACTCGGGTTCGTTGCGGATCTCGGTGACCTCGAAGAGGCCGTCGAGGCCGGCGGCGAGTTCGGGCAGGCGCGGGATGTGGCAGCCCTCGAACTCCTCGCGCTGGAGGAACTTCAGGTCGTCCAGGAGCTGGCGGCGCAGCGGGGGGTTCTCGACGGTCATGGTGTGCAGGACGAAGCGGGCGCCGGGCTTGAGGAGGGAGTGGACCTGCTTGAAGAAGACGCGGTAGCGCTGGGTGCGCTCCTTGGGGGTGAGGGAGGAGAGCACGAAGTGTTCGAGTGCGTTGATGCAGAACGCGGCGTCGTAGGGGGCCTGGCCGTCGGCGAGGCGGTGGTCCTCCCAGCTTTCGACGCGGGCTTCGACGGCGGGGTTGGCGAGGGCGTCGACGAAGTCGGCCTGGGTGCGGGAGAGGGTGACGCCGACGGCCTTCTTGACGCCGTGGACGGTGGTGAGGCGGTTGAGCATGGTGCCCCAGCCGCAGCCGATGTCCAGGACGGTGTCGGTGTGGGCGGCGCGGGCGAGGTCGGTGAAGGCGTCGAGCTTGCGTTCCTGGGCCTCGTCGAGGACGGCGACGAGGTCCTCGCCGTCCTCCCAGTAGCCGCCGGAGTACATCATGGTGGGGCCCAGGATGAGCCGGTAGAGCTCGTTGGGGACCTCGTAGTGGTGGCGGATGGCCTCGACGTCGGGGTTGATGGAGCGGGCTTCGACGGTGGTCATGGGATGGGGCCCCTCGGTTGACGGTGGTGGGTTTCGGACGGGACGGGTGGGCGCCGGCGGGGCCGGCGCCCGGTGCGCGGTGGCGGGTGGCCCGGCCTGCGGTGCCCGATGGCCGGTGCGCGATGGCCGGTGCGCGGTGCGCGGTGCGCGGTGCGCGGTGCGTGGTGCGTGGTGCGTGGTCCTCGGTGCCGCTCGGGCCGCCGTGGCGGTCGTGGCGGCGGTGGGGCCGGTTGTTGCGGTTGTGGTGCGGCCGGTCGGGCGGTGTTCTGTGCCGGGACCGGGCCGCGGGTGCGGACCGGTCCGGTTCCGGCCGAACCGGACCGGATCGGTCGGGCCGCTGCCCTCGGCGCCTGCCGTGCCGGGCGGCCGGGTGCCGTCCGTGGTGCGGTGTGCCGGTTGAACCCGGTTTCCGGTGCGGGCGGGTGGTCGGGTGCTGACCGGTGGGCGGTGTGCCGGCCGAGTCGGGCCGAGGCTCCCGGGGTTTGACGCCGTCCGGGGTGGACGGCCGTCCCGGGCAGCCGCCCCCGGTGCCTGCCGTGCCGTGCCGTTCGGGCGGCCGGGTGCCGCCCTTGTGCGGTGTTTCCGGTCGGACTGGGTTGCTGGCCGGGTCAGTTGGTTCCCGGGGTCGGCGGCTCTGCTGTGTTCGGGCGGTTGGATGCCGCCCTTGTGCGGTGTTTCCGGTCGGACTGGGTTGCTGGCCGGGTCAGTTGGTTCCCGGGGTCGGCGGCTCTGCTGTGTTCGGG
>NZ_JBHXEM010000056.1:6589-53505 GCF_042724755.1 Kitasatospora sp. NPDC127067
GCGGTTGGATGCCGCCCTTGTGCGGTGTTTCCGGTCGGACTGGGTTGCTGGCCGGGTCAGTTGGTTCCCGGGGTCGGCGGCTCTGCTGTGTTCGGGCGGCCGGGTGCCGCCCTTGTGCGGTGTTTCCGGTCGGACTGGGCTGCTGGCCGAGTCAGTTGGTTCCCGGTGCCTGCCGTGCCGTGCCGTTCGGGCGGTTGGGTGCCGTCCTTGTGCGGTGTTTCCGGTCGGACTGGGTTGCTGGCCGGGTCAGTTGGTTCCCGGGGTCGGCGGCTCTGCTGTGTTCGGTGTGTTCGGCGCCTGTCGTGCCGGGTGGCGGGGTGCTGCCCGGGGGCGGGTGGTTGCGTGCGGGTGCGGTGTGTTGTGGGTCAGGTAAGCGCGTGTCTCGCAAGCGGTGCGCAAGGCAGTGGGGGCCGGGTGGGTTGCGGGCCGGTTGCGTGGGAGCGGGTTTCATGCGGTTTCGGCAAGACGCACGGCTTCCGGGTCCGTTCCCGGGGGGGTGCTTCGGTTCCCGGACGGCGTGTTGTGCGCTGGTGCGGGGGTTGTGGGCGCTGTCGCCGTTGTGTTCCCGGTGTTGTCGGTGCCGGCTGTCCCGCCTGCCCGTTTGCCCGGCCGTCCCGCCTGTTCGTCCGCTTGTCCGCTTGTCCGTGTGTGGTGTCCGTGTCTGTCGGCCGGCCTGTTGTCGGTGTTCCGGTTCGTCCCTGCCCCCCTTGTTCGGTTGTCGGTTGTGTGTGGTGTGTTCCCGGGGGGCCGGGGGTGCGAGGAGTGCCGGGGCCGGGCCGGGGCCGGGGGTGCGGGGCCCGTAGCGGGGTCCGTAGTGGGCGGCGGCGTGGGCGGCGGCGTGGGTGGGTGCGGGCCGGGGGTGGCGGTGGTGTCGGCTGTGTTTTCTGTCCTGCTTCTTTCGATGCGTTGACGGCGTCCACCGTGTGGTGGGCGTGGAGAGGAACGATCACTGATGTCTCAGATCCCCACGATCGAGGACCTGGCCCAGCAGCTTCAGGCGGTCTCCGGTGCCCAGGAGATCGACGCGGACGCGGCGTTGCAGCACATCGCGGACGTCGATTCGCTGGACCTGATGGAGTGGCTGTACGGCTTCCAGAACCAGTACCCGCACATTCCGGCGGACGAGTCGCTGTTCGCGGACATCGACGACACCACGACGCTGCGTGTGGTCCACGAGCGGATCCTGGCGCTCGTGCCGGCCGCCGGTAACTGAGTCCGGGCGCGGCGGCGGAGCGGGAGAGGGAGAGGGGTCGCGTGGTGAGCGGTTTCGACGTCACCGGCTGGGGGATGTCGGTTCCCGAACGGGTGGTGACCAGTGCCGAACTCGCGCAGCGTTTCGGTGTGGACGAGCACTGGATCGTCTCGCGGTGCGGGATCCGTGAACGCAGGGCCGTGGGCGAGGGGCAGACCACGGCGTCGATGGCGGCGGAGGCCGGGCGCCGGGCGCTGGAACGCGCGGGGCTGACGGGTGCGGACATCGCGCATCTGATCGTGGCGACGGCGACGCCGGAGCAGCCCTCGCCGGCGACGTCGGCGTTCGTCCACGAGGAGCTCGCGATCGCGGGCAGCGCGCACGACGTGAATTCCGAGTGTGCCGGGTTCGTGTACGCGCTGGTGACGGCGGCGGGTCTGTTGCGGATGGATCCGCGGCCGATCCTGGTGATCGGCTCGGACACGCACACGCTGACCGCGAATCCGGCCGACCGGGACCTGTCGATCCTGGTGGGCGACGGTGCGGGGGCGGTGGTCCTGCGGCCGGGCGCGGTGGACCGGATCCGGGCGTGGAACCTGGGTGCGGACGGCTCGTGCAAGGACAGTCTGAAGGTCCTGGCGGGGGGTTCGCGGATGCCGACCACCGCGGACACCGTGGCCCGGGGTCTGCACTACGCGCAGATCAACGGCAACGAGATCTATCTGAACGCGGTGCGCTACACGGTGCGTACGATCCGCGAGACGCTGGAGCAGGCGAAGATCACGCCGGAGCAGGTCGACCACGTGGTGCCGCACCAGGCGAACATCCGGATCATCAACTCGGTGCTCTCCCACACCGGTATTCCGGCCGACCGGCTGGTGACGAACCTGGAGCGCTACGGCAACACCGCGTCGGGGTCGATCCCGATCGCGTTGGCGGAGGCGTTGGACGCGGGGCGGATCAAGGACGGTGACACGGTGCTGCTGGCCGGGTTCGGCGCGGGTATGACGTGGGGTTCGGTCCTGCTGACGTGGGGAGGGGTGGCGCGGTGAGCGGCAGGGACGTTTTCGGTGTGCGGCCGCCGTCGCCGGTGGCGCTGGTCACCGGTGCCTCCGGGGGGCTGGGCAGTGAGCTGGCGCTGGCCCTGGACGCGGCGGGCTGCCGGGTCGCGGTGCACTACAACAGCTCGCGCGAGGGCGCGGAGAAGGTCGCCGCGCAGCTCGTCAACGAGCACGTGCTGGTGACCGGTTCGGTCGCGGACTGGGACGCGGTCGGCGCGATGTACGAGCGGATCAAGGCGGCGCTGGGGCCGGTGGACGTGCTCGTCAACAACGGGGCGATCCGCAGGGACGCGCTGATGGCGATGCAGGACCCGGCGCAGTGGCGGCAGGTGATCGACACCAACCTCGTCGGCTCCTTCCACACCGCGCGTGCGTGCGTGCCGGCGATGCTGCGGGCGCGCTGGGGGCGGGTGGTCAACATCGTCTCCCCGTCGGCGCTGATCGCCACGGCCGGGCAGACCGCCTACTCGGCGTCCAAGGCCGGTCTGATCGGGCTGACCCGTACCCTCGCGGCGGAGTGCGGCCGCAGGGGGGTGACCGTCAACGCCCTGTCGCCCGGCTTCATGATCACCGGTATGACGGACACCCTGCCCGAGCACGTCGTGGCGGGCATGCGCGAGAAGGTCCCGGTGCCGCGGTTCGTCACCCCGCGCGAGGTCGCCCGCTCGATCACGCTGTTCCTCGACCAGGACTGCATGACCGGCCAGGTCATCAGCATCGACTCCGGGGCCTCCATCACCTGAACGCCCCCCGGGCGGGCCCGGACGGACCGTCCACCCGCCCGGGCCCGCCGGGGGCCGGCCCGCCCCGGGCGGTCGGAAGTCGGCCGGCCGGTCGTCCCCGGGGAGTCGGCCGCCCCGGGGCCGGCCACGGCGGTCGGCCGCCCCGGGGGCCGGCCCGCCCCCGCCGGGGCCAGGGGTGGCCGCCCGTGTCCGGGCCCGCCTGCTCGTGTCGGGGCCGGTCCGCCCGGGCCCGGGCCGCTTTGGGGCTCGTGTTCGGGTCGGCGGGTCCGTGGCCGGGTCCGTGGCCGGGTCCGTGGCCGGGTCCGTGGCCGGGTCCGGCCGCCGGACCTGTGCCGGGACCCCGGTCCGTCCGCCGTGCCCGTCCCAGGGCCTGGGCCGGGGACAGGGGCCCGTTCCGCCGGGCCCGTTCCGAAGGCCTCGCGCCCTCTTCGGTCCCGTCGGGTCCTGTGCCCGGGGGGGGATCCCGAGGAGGGCGTACCCGTGCCCGCCGTGTCCCGTCCGGCTCGTGCGCGGTCTCGCCGGTCGGGCCGGGTCCCGGCCGGTGGTGGCCGGCGAGGTCGCCGCTGTTCGCGGTTCGGCCGTGGCCGGGGCCGCGGCGGTGCGGTGCCCGTCCCGTGCCGGGGCCGACCTGTGTGTGGTGCCGGTGCTTGCGCGCTACCGGTGCCGGTGCCGCAGGAGCCGTCCCGACAGGGCGTCGTCCCGTCCCCTCGGGGTCCGACGGGGCCCGTGGGGGCTCAGCCGTTCGGAATGTCCTCTCGTCCCGTCGGACTTCGACGTCGCGGAGCAGGCGCGGTGCGGTGGGGTGCGTGGGGTGCGGGCACGAGCGGGGTCCTGCCGTCGGCACGGCGGGTGTGGCCCGGCTCCTGCCCGGCGGTGACGTTCCTGGTCACCGCCGGCTTCGGTCGAGGTCGTTTGTCCACGCGTGGTGCGTACCGCCCGCGACCTGCGTGCGGTGCGCCAGGGCCTGCTGCGGGCAGCGTGTGGCGTGCGGCGCGGACGTGGCATCCGGTGCACGGGCCCGGAGAAGCGCGAGCAGATCGCCGACCGCGAGAAGCGCGGCTCCCGCGGTGGCCGGCCTCCGGAGTCCGACGAGGACGTCTGCGAGCAGCGCCGCGTGGTGGAGCGCGGGACCGACCGGCCGAAGCGAAACCGCGCGACGGCCGCACGGTGCGACAGGCTCGCTGTCCGCTGCGAAACGACGGTGCTGGTCGCCGCGATCGGCGAATGGCCCTGACCGGCGCCGCCCTGACCGGCGGCACCGGCCGGGAACGGATGTGTCGCCTGCGCGCGTTGGGCCGGCATGGTGATGACGGCGGGTCTGCTTTTCATGGCAGTGCTGGTGATCGTGCCCTTCACACTCGCCTCGATCCGGTATCTCGTGGTGCGATCCGGCCGTCCGGGATGGTTGTGCCGCCGCCTGACCACGCGGCCGCGAAGCGGCGGGCCCGGCCTCGGCGCCACCGCGACCGAGGAGTTGCACGCCTTCTTCAATGCCAACAAGCGCGTGCAGATCGAGCAGCGGCGCACTCAACTGGTCATGCGGGACGACGACCACGCCGGTGCCCCGCCGCGCACGGGTATCGACTTGGCCGGCGGTACCGCTGTCGTTCGACAGCGGGAGAAGACGGCGTGACAGGGGGCGGGGCCGTGGGGGGCGGGGAGGGCACCCACGCGGCGGTGGTGGTGGCTCGACAGGAGGAGCGGTGGTAAGGCCGGCACCGGGGAACCGGGGCCTGAAACGGACCGGCGGAGGGCTGCGCCGTACCGGGGCGGCGATGACGGTGTTCTTCGACAACGGCTCCGGCGCCGACGCCGCGACGGCGGCCGCGCAGCCGATGTCGGCGAGTAGGCCCTGGGTCGTCCGGGCGAGGAGGTCCGGGGTGGTCCGGTAGGGCTCTCGCATCCCCTGGATCGCGTACACGGCTCTGAGCAGCCCGACCGGGTCGTCGAGGTCAGGATCCGGGCCGGTGGCTGCCGCGGAGGGGACGAGCTGGGCCTGTCACGCACCGCGCCGCCACGCCTCGCACTGCCTGACGATCGTTCACGGAATCGCGCCCAGAGCATGGACGACGGCCGGTGCTGCTGACGCATCCTGGGATGCTCGTCCTGCAAACACACGCGGACAGGCGGGAGCCCGTCGGCAGCGGCCCGGGGGTGTGCCGGGGTCTACAGCTGTTCGAAGTGGAAGGAGCGGATGAAGCAGTCGCGGGGCCGGCCGATCGCGAACAGGACGCAGTCGAGGACGGATCGGGCGTTCAGCGGGTCGTGCGCGGTGCGGGAGGTGTGGTCCCGGGCGGGGTGGAGCGGGTCGTCGTCCGTGAAGTCCGGCGGGTAGAGGGAGATGACCCGGATGCCCTCGGGGCGCAGCCGGTGGGACAGGACGTCGGCGAAGCCGGCCTGGGCGGCCTTGGCGGCGTAGAACGCGGGGTGGGCCTCGGAGCGGTGGTTGCGGGTCTCGGCGGCGGAGGAGACCAGGTTGACGACGTCGGCGCCCTCGGAGGCGCGCAGCAGGGGCAGGAAGTGTTTGACGGTGAGCAGGGTGCCGGTGGCCGCGGAGGCGACGGTGTCGGTGATGGCCTCGTCGTCGGCGTCCCACAGGTCGGGGCCGTGCAGGTAGCGGGCGCCGTTGTTGATCAGCACGTCCACCCGGGTGGTGCGGGCGGCGACGGCGTGGGCGAAGTCCCGTACGGTGGCGGGGTCGGCCAGGTCGCAGGCGAACGCGTCCACGTGCGCGCCGCTGTCGGCCGTGACCTCGCGGGCGGTGGCGTGGGCGGCGGCGGCCGTGCGGGCGGAGAGGAACAGGCGTGCGCCGGTGCGGCCGGCGTGCAGCGCGAAGGCCCTGCCGAATCCGCGTCCGGCCCCGGTGACCACCACGTGCTTCCCGGCGAGATCCATGCGTGCTCCTCCTTCGACCGTCCTGTGCCGGTCGTGTCACGGTGCGGGCGGCCGGGCGGGCCGGGGGTGGGTGTGCGGCGGCCCGCCGCCGGCCCTGCCCGCCGCCGCTTTCGGGGCGGGGAGGGGAGGGCGCGGGGGCGGGCCGTCACGGACGCGGACCGCGGACCGTGGGCACGGGCCGCGGACGCGGACTGCGGGGCGGCACCGGGGATGTGCGGTGCCGGGCGGGTCAGTTGAGGGCGGCGAGCGCGGCCTCGTAGTTCGGCTCGTCGGCGATCTCCGCGACCAGCTCGGTGTGCAGGACGGTGTCGTTCTCGTCCAGGACGACGACGGCGCGGGCGGTCAGGCCGGCCAGCGGGCCGTCGGCGATCGCCACGCCGTACACGTCGTGGAAGTCCCGTCCGCGCAGGGTGGAGAGGGTCTTGACGTTCTCCAGGCCCTCGGCGCCGCAGAACCGGGCCTGCGCGAACGGCAGATCGGCCGACACGCACAGCACCACGGTGTTGTCCAGCGAACCGGCCTTGGCGTTGAACGTGCGCACCGAGGTCGCGCAGGTCGGGGTGTCGATGCTGGGGAAGATGTTCAGGACCTTGCGCTTGCCCGTGAAGTCCTTCAGGGACACGTCCGCGAGTCCCTCGCCGACCAGCGTGAACCCGGGCGCCTGGCTGCCGGCGGCGGGCAGCGCGCCACCGACCTGCACCGGGTTCCCCTTCAGCGTGACCTGAGCCATGAAAAGCCTCCTACCAGCGGTGTGTACGGGATGCAACGCCGCCGATCCTACTGCCCGCCCCGGACCCCGCCAGGGGGCGGCCACCGACCGGACACCCGACCCCGGCCCCGGCCCGGCCCTGACCCCTGCCCGGCCCCGGGGCGTGGTGGGGCCCGCCGGTAGGGTGCGGGCCGTGTTCGGGTACCACGGCCGGATCGAGGTCGCGCACAGCGCCGCCGCCACCGACGACGACGAGGACGGCGAGGAGCGGCTGCGGGAGATCACCGAGGGCCTCGCACGGCGGATCCGGGAGATCGCCGGCCCCTACCTGCTGGACCCGAGGTGGATGAACGGCGAGCCGTTCGTCCACCTCGCGGGCTTCGCCGACCACCGTGACGAGCGGATCCCGTCCTTCTTCCGGGAGGTCGGGACACGGGCACCGGGCTCGTACGGCCTGCTGCACGTGCGCGACGACGAGGACCCCGGGCACGAGAACGAGGTGCGCGTCGCCAGGACGGTCCGCGGACGGACGACCGAGGGCCCCGAGCCGCTGCTGTCGCCCTGCGTCCCGGTCCTGGAGGACCCGTTCCACGTCTGAGCGCACGCGCGGACCGGGGCGCGCCACGGCGTCCCGGCGCCCCCGCGCGGGCGACCTCGGGCAACGCCCGCCCCCGCACGTGCGGGGGCGGCCCGGATGCGCACGCCGGTCCGGCACCGACGCGCACCCGCCGGCCGTAACCGGCCCGCGGCCTGCGGCAGTTGGCGGCTGCGACCCGAGGCGGCGACGGGGTGCGCGGGCACCCGGCCCCGGCTGCGCCGCGCGGTGGGCGACCACCGGCCGGGCCGGTGGGGGCGCCGGCGGTGGGGCCGTGGCCGAGGTCCGGGGTGGCGGGGCCGGGGCGGCCGGTGACGGGCCCTCACCCCCGGCCCCACCCCGGCCCCACCCCCACCCCGGCCCCGGCCCGGGCGCGGGCGCGGGGGTCAGGCGTCCCCGGTGCCGGGGACGGTGAAGGGCACCCCGGTCAGTTCCTGCGACACCTCCCACAGTCGCCGTCCCACCGCCTCGTCCTGCGCGCGGGGCGCCGGAGAGGTGAGCGCGGGCGTTCCGCGCAGTTCGCCGAGGCCGCTCGGCCCGTACAGTTCCCCGCCGCGCACCTGCGGCGCGGTCGCCGCGTGCAGCTGGGCCAGCGCCCCGCGGGCGGGGGACTGCGCGAGCGGGCGCAGCAGGTGTCCGAACAGCAGCCGCACCCCGGTGACGGTGCCGGCGCGGGGCAGGGCGGTGGCGGCGTAGCCGGGGTGGGCGAGCACGCTGCGCACGGGGCTGCGGGCGGCGTTCAGGCGGCGGTGCAGTTCGAGGGCGAAGACGGCGTTGGCGAGTTTGGACTGGTTGTAGTGGCCCATGGGGGAGTAGGCGTGTTCGCCGTTCAGGTCGTCGAAGTCGATGCGGGCGCGGCGGTGGTTGGCGGAGGTGACGGTGACCACGCGGGGGTCGCGGCCGCGGGCGAGCAGGTCGATGAGGTGGGCGGTGAGGGCGAAGTGGCCGAGGTGGTTGACGGCGAGCTGGAGTTCGTGGCCGTGGGGGGTGAGGGTGCGCGGGGGTGCCATGACGCCGGCGTTGTTGACCAGGACGTCGGGGTGGACGCCGTCGTCGCGCAGGCGCCGGGCGAAGGCGTGCACGCTGTCGGGGTCGGCGAGGTCCAGGCGGCGTACGTCCAGGCGGGCGCCGCTCTGTTCGGCGCGCAGGTGGGCGGTGGCGCGGTGGGCCTTGGCCTCGTCGCGTACGGCGAGGACGACGTGGGCGCCGCGGCGGGCGAGGGCGGTGGTGGTGGCCAGGCCCAGGCCGCCGGCGGCGCCGGTGACGACGAACACCCGCCCGCTGAGGTCCGGGGCGGGGTCGGGGGTCCGGTTGCTCGGTGTCATACGGCTCACGCTGCCCTGCATGTCACCAAGTGTCAAGACTGACGTTCGATGACGTGAGTGGCGTGGGGGCTAGGATGGGGCGGTGACCTCCCGACCCGCCGCCACCCTGGCCCAGCGCAAGCGCCAGCTCGTCGCCGACGAGCTGACCCGCGCGGCCCTGGACCTGCTGGCCGGCGGCGGGTTCGACGCCGTCACGGTGGACGAGATCGCCACCGCCGCGGGGGTGTCCAAGCGCACCTTCTTCCGCTACTTCGCGTCCAAGGAGGACGTGGTCGTCCAGTTCCTGGCCGCGCTCGGCACCGCCATGCGCGAGGAACTGGCCGCCCGCCCGGCCGAGGAGAGGCCCTCGGTCGCGCTGCGGCACGCGGTGTGGCGCTGCGTGGAGGACTGCGCCGGGCACGAGGAACGCGCCCGCAGGGTGGTGCGGCTGATCCTCACCACCCCCGCCCTGCTCGCCCGCTTCCTGGAACGCCAGGCGCAGTGGCGCGACGAGCTCGCCGCGCAGCTCGCCGAGCGCCTGGGCCTGGACGCCGCGCGCGAGCTGTACCCGCGGCTGGCCGCGGACATGGCGCTGGCGGCCTTCCACACCGTCCTGCAGCGCTGGAGCACCGCCGACGCCGACGCCGACGCCGCCGGCAACGGTGGGGGCGCGGGCGGGGACGGCGGCGGGGTGGACATCGCGGTGCTGACGGAGAACTGTTTCGCCGTCATCGCCCCGGCCCTGGACGCCGTCGTGCGCACCCCCGCCCCCGGCGGGGCCCCCGCCACGGCCTGAGCCCGCCACCCGTCACCCCGGCCCCGGGGGACGGACCGGGCAGGGACCGGGCGGGGACCGGGGGGACGGACCGGGCGGGGAGGGAGGGGCGGCAGCGCGGGAACCCCCTACGATGCGGGGCATGGAGACCACGGCGGAACTCGTCCACCTGGAGCGGACGCTGGTCGACTTCGGGGACTTCGGCTTCGAGGGGAACCGGCACGCCTTCCGGTGGGTCGACATCAAGCGCTTCGGGCCGGTCGCCGGGGCGCACGACCGGGACGTGCTGGCCGCGCTGATCGCGCACCCGCAGTTCCGGGACACCTACGACGGGGCCGGGGCCCGGGACTGGCCGCGGCACGGGCAGTGGTGGGTGGAGCGGATCACGCCCGACAGCTACGCGCCCGTGCCGGCGCAGGCGGCGGTCGACCTCGTCGAGGCCTGGACGCTGCAGCACGGCCCGGTGCCGCCGGCGCTGCTCGCGCGGCTGGAACGGGAGGTCCACGCCCCCGCCCGCCGGGCCCACGCCCGCTACCTGCTCGTGCACCCTCCCGAGGACGCCCGCCACGACTACGGCCCCGTCCACACCGACTTCCACGAACTCGTCCTCGTCGACCGCGCCACGGACACCGTCACCCTCCTGGTCGCCGCCGACGACTGACCCGCCCCGGACCGCCCCCGCCCCCGGTGCCCGGTGCCCGGCGCCCGGAAAGGCGCTCGCCCCGCGGCGTCCGCGGGGGATCCGCGGGCGCGACGGGGCGAGGGGCGCCGGTCCGTCACCGCGACGGTGCGGCCACCGGCCCGGCAGGCCGGGTCAGTTGAGGACCAGGATGTCGGTGCGCATCGTCAGCGGGCTGTTCCAGCCGATACTGATCTTGAAGGTCACCACCCCGTTCCCGGGGGCGATGCTCGACACCTGGAAGGGCGCGGCACCGACGAACCGGTTCCCGTTGGAATCGGTCTCGGAGGCCGTGATGACCACCGTCGAGTCGATCCCGATCACGTTCCACGGGATCTGCAGGTTGAACGTCCCGTTGCCCGGGCCCCACATCACCCAGCCCCGCCACACGGCACCGACGTTGCCGCCGACGTCCGCGAGGTGCTGCTCCCCGCCGGCGGACTGCAGGCCGCCCGTGATCTGCGGGACCCGGGAGGCGGTGGGTTCGCTTGCGGCCATGGCGGCTCTCCTCGCGCCGGGAGAGCCCCCCACGAGCCCTCCGGATACCCAGAGTGTCCGCTGCTGTGCACAGCGTCACAATCACTCGTAGGGGTGAATCACCGGCGCGCCGCCGCACCACCCGCGCCGCCGGGGTCCAAGGTTGTACGCCACCCGGCGCGCACCCGCCCCGCCCGCCGGTCCCGGCCTCCGGTCCGCCGGCCGGTCCCGGTCGCCGTTCCGGCCCGTCCGCCCCGCCGCCCGCCCCGCCGCCCGCCCCGCCGCCCGCCCCGCCGCCCGCCCCGATGTCCGCCCCGATGTCCGGCCCGGGGGCCCGCCTTGACACCTCAGGGTCGTATCCAGAATATTAGATACGTCCGGCGAGGGGCCGGGCGACGGGAAGGAGGGTGTGCGGTGGAGCTGGACCCGCTGGCCGTGCACAAGGCGCTCGCCAACCCGGCGCGCGCGGACTTCCTGCGCTGGCTCAAGACGCCCGAGCGCTACTTCGACGAGCCGTACTACCGCGAGCGCGGCGTCGGCTTCCACATCGGCGTGTGCGTCACCGACATCCAGGAACGCTCGGGGCTGTCCCAGTCGGTGGTCTCCGGCTACCTCCAGATCCTGCGCGAGGCCGGACTGCTGGTGTCCGAGCGTGTCGGCAAGTGGACCTTCTACCGGCGCAACGAGGAGACGATCGCCGCCTTCGCCGCCTACGTGCGCGACGAACTCTGACACCCACGCACAACACCCACGTACAACACCCACGCGTGCGCGCACATGCGCACCGCACTCCCCTCCGTGCGGGGGCGCCCGGCCGGCGCCCCCTTTTCTTCGACCTTACGCATCCAACTATCTAGATTTGTGCATCCATTGGAGGCTGTCGTGCACCGCACCGCTCCCGCCCGAAACGCCCTGGCCGTCCCGGTCCTGGCCCTGGGCGTGTTCGGCATCATCACCACCGAGATGGGCGTCGTCGGCGTCCTGCCCGCCCTGGCCGAACGCCTGCACGTGGCCCCCGCCACCGCCGGATGGCTCGTCGGCGCCTTCGCCCTCACCGTCGCCGCCACCGGCCCCGCCGGCGTCCTGCTCGCCTCGCGCCTGCGCCGAAAGACCGTACTGGCCACGGCACTTGCCGTCTTCGCCGGCTCCAACGCGCTCTACGCGCTCAGCGACTCCTTCCCCCTCGTCCTCGCCCTGCGGATCCTGCCCGCCCTGTTCCACCCCGTCTTCTTCGCCCTCGCCCTCACCGCCGCCACCCGCCTCGCCGCACCCGGAAAAGCCGCGCGCGCCGCCACCACCGTCTTCGCCGGCGTCAGCGCCGGCTTCGCGTTCGGCGTCCCCCTCACCTCCTACCTCGCCGACCACCTCTGCCTGCCCGCCGCGTTCTGGAGCGCCGCCGCCCTCAACCTGATCGCCTGCGCCGGCGTCCTCGCCTTCTTCCCCGACCTGCCCGACACCCAACGCCCCACCTACGGCGGCCAGCTGCGCATCCTGCGCCGGGGCCGGCTGTGGCTGGCCGTCGCCGCCGTCACCCTGGTGTTCGCCGCGATGTTCAGCGGCTACGGCTACATCGCCGAATACCTCCAGAACGTCACCGGCCTCGACACCTCCCTCACCGGCCCCGCCCTGATGGCCTTCGGCGTCGTCATGACCGCCGGCAACCTCGTCTTCGGCCGCCTGCTGGAACGCGCCCCCCTGCGCACCGTCACCGCCTACCCGATCCTCTACCTCGCCCTCTACCTCCTCCTCGACGCCGCCGGCCCCCACCCCGCCCCCATGCTCGCCACCGTCCTGCTCTGGGGCGCCGTCCACTCCGGCGGCCTGGCCGTGACCCAGACCTGGCTCGCCCGCGACGCCACCGACGCCCCCGAGTTCGGCAACAGCCTCTTCATCTCCTTCTCCAACCTCGGCATCACCCTGGGCACCACCCTCGGCGGAGCCGTCGTCACCACCGCCGGCCCCCGCCACCTGCCCCTGGCCGGCGCCGCCCTCGCCGCGGCCGCCCTCACCGCCGTCCTCCTGCGCCGCCGCCTCGACCCCGGCCAGAACCGCCAGAACCGCCAGAACCGCCAGAACCGCCAGAACCGCCAGGACCGCCAGGACCGCCAGGACCGGTCGGACCGGTCGGAGCGGCCGGAGCGGGCACACCCCGCCCCGACCCCCTGACCCGCACCCGCACCCGCACCGGCACGGCCCCGAGAAGCGCCGGCCACAGCCCCTGACCCACCGCCGGCCCCAGCCCCGACCGGTCCCCGGAGACCACCGGCCACGCGCTGCGCCCCGCCGATTCCGTGCGGGGCGCGGCGCGTGCGGGCCCCCGGGCCTTTCCGCGCGGTCGCGGTATCGCGCGCACCGTTGGCGAGCACGTGGACGAGGCCCGGTGGCGGCCCCGCCCCGGGGGCCGGGCGTGGCCGGACGCCCGTGTCCGGCCGCCGCGCCACCACCGGGTCCAGCACGGTGCGGTGCGCTGTGGCCGAACGCTGCTCTGCTTCGACCCGGTTCGGGCAGCGGCATGGGTTGGGCCGCCGGGTTCGACGGGACCGGGGAGTCCCGCCGGGCCGCCGTCGCCGTCGCCGTTGCCCTCGATCCCGTTCCGGGCCCGGCCTTTGACGACGATTCCCCCGTGTGGCGTCGTCGTCGGCGTCGAGGGCGGTGGGAAGACTGATGCCGCGGGTGTGCCCCGGCGGCGGGGGTGTCGACCGGGCCGGCGGGGCCGGCGCCGAGAGCGGTCGCACGACGGGTGCCGCCGCTGCCGGGCTGATCATGATCGTGGCGCCTTCCGCGGGCGCCACCGTGCTCTTCGTCGGGCAGGGTGCCGGAGCGTGCCCCGGCTCCTGCGTGCGCCCGTGGTCCGGGAACGGCTTCGTCGGCGCGGGCAGCGGCCGCACATACGGGGCCTGCGGCCGGAACATCGGCGATACGGGGGAAGCCGCGGCGCGGCGCTGCGGGGCGCTGCGGACGCGGACGCGGGGCGCCACCTCGTCGGTGACGGACAACGCCGGCAGCGGCGTCCGCTTCCACGGGCACGACGACTGCGGCGGCGGCGCACGGTCGGGACCGGCCCCCCGGGGGGCGGCCCTGCGTGCCGTCGCGGACCAACGGGAGGATCACCTTCCCCGCGCCGCCCCGCCCGCTCTCCCGGCCGCGCCCCCGTCCGCCTGTGCGGGGGGCGGCACTTCGCCGTGCCCGGGCGCGCCCCCGGGCCGTGCCGCGCCCCCCGGGCCACCCGGGCGGGGGTGGTCAGCCGGTGGCGCGGGTCCGGGCGGTGGTGACGGCGTCGCCGTGGTCGGCGGCCCAGGCGCCGAGGGCGGTGAGGGGGGTGAGCAGGGTGCGGCCCAGGGGTGTGAGGGCGTAGTCGACGTGCGGGGGAGTACCGGGGCGGGGGAGGCGTTCGACGAGGCCGGCGTCGCGCAGGCGGTGCAGGCCCTGGTTGAGGACCTTGGGGCTGATGCCGCCGATGCGCCGCACCAGTTGGTGCGGGCGCACCGGGCCGTGGCGCAGCGCCCACAGGACGACCGGGTCCCAGGTGTGGGCGAGCAGGTCGAAGGCGAGGCGGGCGGGGCAGTCGGCGAGAAGTTCCTGGTGGTCGGTCATGTACCGGATGGTGCCCGATCCGGCGCCTACTGTCGTGGCGAGGGCCGTACGGGCCGCAGGGGACAGGGGAGTTGTGGCATGAGGATCGGGATCGTCGGTACCGGGGCGATGGCGCGGGCGCTGGGCGGCGCGTGGGTGCGGGCCGGGCACGAGGTGCTGGTGGGCGGGCGCGACGCGGGCCGGGCGGCCGGTGCGGCGGGGGACGCGGGCGGTGCCCGGTGGGGCGGGGTCGGGCAGGCGG
Organism: Kitasatospora sp. NPDC127067; assembly: GCF_042724755.1. Lineage (NCBI taxonomy): Bacteria > Bacillati > Actinomycetota > Actinomycetes > Kitasatosporales > Streptomycetaceae > Kitasatospora > Kitasatospora sp. NPDC127067. The sequence continues at coordinate 20,855 of NZ_JBHXEM010000056.1, forward strand.
TGGCGCACGGGCGGGACGCGGTGCTGCTGGCCGTCCCGCACCGGGCCGCGCCCGTCGTGGCCGGCGCGCACGCGCGGTCGCTGGCGGGGCGCACCGTGGTGGACTGCTCCAACCCGGTGGCCGAGGGGTTCGCCCTGGCCACCGGACGGGGGCCCTCGGCGGCCGAGCGGATCGCGGCCGCCGCCCCCGGGGCGCGGGTGGTCAAGGCGTTCAACCTCTGCCACGCGAGCGTGTGGGACCTGCGCCCGCCGGTCTTCGACGGGCGGGCGCTGGCGGTGCCGCTGTGCGGGGACGACGATCGGGCGCTGGCCACCGTCGCGGCCCTGGTGCGGGACACGGGCTGCGAGCCGCTGACGGCCGGGCCGCTGGAGCGCGCCCACCTGCTGGAGGCGACGGCGGCGCTGCTGATCGGCCTGTGGGTGGGCCAGGGCGCCGACGCCCAGGCCATCGCCCCGCCGCTCGCCCACGCCGGCCCCCACGCCTGACCGCCGTCCACGCCTGACCGCCCCGCCCACGCCTGCGGCCCCCGCACCCGCCCGAACCACCCCGCACCCGCCCGAACCACCCCGCACCCGCCCGCACCCGCCCGCACCCGCCCGGACCCGCCCGGGCCCGCCGCGGCCCGAACCGCCCGGCCCCCCTCAGGCGTAGCGGTCGAACAGGCCCTGCAGGTAGTCCTCCAGGCGCCCGGTCAGCACGGCGGGTGTCAGGTCGGTGCGGCCCAGTTCCCGCCAGGGCTCGGCGACCTTCTGCGCGTCGGGGGCGAAGGCGAGGGCGTCCAGCAGCCGCCAGTACAGGTGCGCGCGGCCCTCGGCGAGTTCGCGGCCGCCGGCGGCGGTGTAGCGGTCGGCGAAGGCCAGGCCCGCCCCGGGGCCGTGCAGCAGGGCCAGGGCGGTGGCGCAGTGGGCGACGTCCAGGTCGGCCGGGCCCCAGGAGGTCTCCACCCAGTCGACGACCCCGGCGACCGCCAGGCCGGTGCCCGTGCCGGTGAACAGCACGTTGCCGGGGTGGAAGTCGCGGTGCAGGAAGCAGGCGTGGTGCGCGGGCACCTCGCCGCCGATCACCTCCACCGCCCGCTCCCACAGGCCGGTTCGGGCGGTGCCCGTGGGCACGGCGACCCGGTCGGGGGCCGTCCACGCCTGCCAGGCGCGCGGCCGCTCCCGCTCGCCGACCGCCAGGGCGTGCACGGCGGCCAGTTGGGCCGCCAGCAGGTCGGCGCGGGCGGGCGCGTCGCCGTCCTCGGCCAGGCGCACGCTGCCGGGCAGGTGGGTCATCACCAGCGACGGGTGCTCGCACACCGCCCCCGCCGCGTCCACCGCGACCAGCCGCGCCGCCGGGACGGCGCTGCCCTCCAGCAGGCGCAGCACGGCGGCCTCGCGGGCCAGCAGCCCCGGGGCGTGGCGGCGGTAGAACGGCTTGACGAAGGAGCGCAGCACCAGCGCGTACGGGGCCGCGCCGCCGGGGCGTTCGACGTCCAGGCGGCGCATCCGCGAGGTCCAGCCGCCCTTGAGCGCGGTCACCGCGGTGACGCGTTCACCGGGCCCGAGGTGCTCCTGGACCCACCGGCGCGTGCCGTCCCGTCCCCGCCCGGGGTCGTCGCTGTCGATCATGGGCGGCAAGCCTACGCCCCGCCCCCGACGGCCCCGCCCCACGGGGGGGCCGGAGCCGACCGACGGACGCTCAACTCCCGTACCGTCGCCGACCGGCCCGCCCTCACACCCCCGGCCCCGCGCACACCCCGCCCCCCTGTCCGGCCTCCGCGTCCGCGGCCGCCACCACCGCCGCCAGCAGCCCCGGGAACCGCCGCTCCAGCTCCTCGCTGCGCAGCGCGTTCATCTTGGTGGTGCCCACGTAGTACTGGCGCAGCAGCCCCGCCTCGCGCAGCACACCGAAGTGGTGGCTGGAGGTCGAACGCCCCACCGGCAGGTCGAAGGAACCGCAGCTCAGATCGGCTCCCGAGTGCGCGAGCGTGCGCACCACCGTCCTGCGGGCCGGATCAGCGAGCGCCTCCAGCACCTGCTGGACGCTCACGTCCTCCACACCAGGGTGCACGATCACCCGCGCCGCCACGCGTGCCCGTCCCACACCCACCACCCCTTCCCAACACTCGACCCCCGTCCGTTCGATGGCCAAAGACCGCGCCGTGTGCGCGACTTCACGTACACGACGCTACTATGCCCGACCCGGCAGCCACGCTCACCGCAACAGCCGCGCAACACGCCCCCGGCGCGGGCGACCTGGCGCCGCGACGGCGCAACGGCCGCCGCGCCGCCCGGACACGGCGCCGGCACGGGAGGGCGGCGGCGGCGGGCATCGCCGCAGGCCCCGCGCCCCCGACACACCGGCGGGGCACGACCGGGCACGGTCGGGCGGCACGCGCGCGCCCCGCCGGACGGGGGGACCGGCGGGGCGACGGAACACGGCGGACACGGCGCACGGGCCGGGCGCGCCGGACGGGCCGGACAGCGCCGGGCGGCGGCGGACGGACCGGGCGGCGGCGGGCGGCGGAGGGAAGAAGGAGGGGAGGGGCGGGGCCTCAGGCGGCGCGCACCGGCGCGGGCACCGGACGGGCCAGCCGGGCCAGCGCCAGCGGCTCGAAGATCCCCATCAGCACCGGGTCCACCGCCCGCACCGCCGCCGGAGCGGGCGCCGCGGGGGCGGGAGTGCGCAGCAGCGCGAGGTAGAGCTCCTGGGTCTCGGCGGCCGGGTCGATGCCCAACTCCTCCGCCAGCACCTGACGCAACTGCTGGTAGCAGCGCAGCGCCTCGGCCCGGTTGCCGGCGGCGGCCAGCGCCTCCATCCGGCAGCGGTAGGCGCTCTCGCGGAACGGGGCCCGGCGCACCGCCTCGTCGGCCCAGCGCAGCGCGTGGTGCTCCTCGCCGAGCGCGGAGGCCGCCAGACTCGCCGTCTCCAGCGCACCGATGCGCAACTCCTCCACGTGCTCGCGCACCCCCTGCGCCCACTCGCCCTCGTGGTCGGGCAAAAACGCCCCGCGCAGGTTCGACAGCGCCCCCGCGGCCAGCTGCTGGGCCACCGCGTGGCCGCCCGCCGCCAGCGCCTCGCCGGCCTCGCCCACCGCCGAGGCCGCCGCCTCCAGGTCCACGGCCGCGTCCGCGGGCAGCCGCAGCACGTACCGCCCGCCCTGGGCGATCAACGGGGTCGCACCCGGGCCCTGACCCGGCGCGGTGACGAAGGCCCGCACCCGGGAGACCACGCTGCGCAGCGCGGAGGCCCAGGTGTCGGGCAGGCCGTCGGGCCAGATGGTGTCGGCCAGCTGGTCGCGGCTGGTGCCGCTGGAACGCTCCAGCACCAGGCGGGCGAACGCCACCTGGGCCTGGGCGCTGGACAGGTGCTGCGGGGCGCCGTCCTGGTGCTCGACGGCCACCAGACCGGTGAGGCGGATCAGCATGCGCGCGCCCCCGATCTGCCGGACGGACCGTCTTCCCTGAAGCCATTCGACACGAGCTCCAACCCCCTTGAGTCAAAGCAGAAGTGACGGCCCGTATCGGCCGTCGGCGCGGGAAATCGCGGATCGGAACAATAAACCGCCGACCAGCCGTTCGGTTTCAGCGGATTTCGACCATACATTCGCCGCATCGCGCGGTGTCAACACCGGCCGAGAAAACATACCCACCGGCCGGTCAATGCGTCGTGGACGCAAGGTTTCTGCACGTCAGAGCTTTCCCGCAGGCCAGGAAAGCGGCTATTGCGGACGCCTTGCGCATCCTGCCGTAGAAATGTAGCCATCCTTGAGCACCCCGCGTGAAGGCTTCGAGAAAACACCCCCGCAGCCACCCCGGGCCCCCGCCCCCGCGGACGGGAAGCCGAATGCCCGCGAAAGCCGTGAAAACCGTGACGCCGTGAAGGAGAAACGCCCGTGAACGCCACCGGAGCATGGAACCGCCTGGAGCCGAAGCTCGCCGCAACCAACGCCCGCGTGGCCGCACTGGAGTCCGACCCCTCCCGGCGCAACAGCTTCGTCGCCTACACCATGGAACGCGACAGCGCCTACTGCGACCTCGACGGCGAGCGCCTGCTCATGATGTCCGGCTACAGCTACCTGGGCCTGGCCGGCGACGAGCGCGTCGTGGCCGCCGCCAAGGCCGCCGTCGACGTCTACGGCACCGGCAACCACGGCGTACGGGCCCTGGCCGGCACCATCCCCCTGCACGAGGAACTGGAGGCCGAGGTCGCCCGCTTCGCCCGCCGCGAACGCGCCCTGGTCTTCGGCTCCGGCTACGCCGCCAACGTCGGCACCGTCGGCGCCCTGGTCGGCGCCGGCGACACCGTCCTGATCGACAAGTACGACCACGCCTCCATCGTCGACGGCTGCCGCCTGTCCGGCGCCACCGTCACCCGCTTCCGCCACAACGACGTCGACCACCTGGAACGCCGCCTCAAGGCCGCCGCCCCCACCGGCGTGCGCCTGGTCATCGTCGACAGCGTCTACTCCATGGACGGCGACATCGCCCCGCTGCCCGAACTGCGCGAGGTCTGCGACCGCTACGACGCCCTGCTCATGGTCGACGAGGCCCACGCCCTGGGCGTCATCGGCGCCACCGGCGGCGGCATCGAGGAACACTTCGACCACAAGGTCCGCGTCGACGTCAAACTCGGCACCCTCTCCAAGGCCATCCCCTCCATGGGCGGCTGGGTCGCCGGCAGCCACGACCTCATCGGCCACCTGCGCTACGCCGCCCGCCCGTTCCTGTTCTCCGCCGCCCTCGGCCCCGCCCAGACCGGCGCCGCCCTGGAATCCCTGCGCATCCTGCGCCGCGAGCCCGAACGCGTCACCCACACCCAGACCCAGGCCCGGCGCCTGCGCAAGCGCCTCAACGACGCCGGCATCTCCACCATGCACTCCACCACCGCCGTCCTGCCCGTCATCGCCGGCAGCGACGACGCCGCCTACGACTACGCCACCGCCTGCCGCAAGGCCGGCGTCATCGGCCTGCCCGTCGTCACCCCCGCCGTCCCCAACGACCTCGCCCGGCTGCGCATCGCGGTCACCGCCCGCCACACCGCCGCCGACATCGACTTCGCCGCCGAGGCGTTCCTGACCGCCGCCGCCCAGACCGGCCTGATCTGACCGGCCCCGCCCCCTCACCCCCCCTTTTTTCCCACCGCCGGGCCGCCCGCGTGCAGCGCGAAGGAGACGAAGCCATGGCCCCCCACCACCGGCCGCCGATCGCCGTCACCGGCCTCGGCGTGGTCAGCCCCGCCGGCCACGGCGTCCAGGACCTGTGGCGCACCGTCGCCTCCGGACGCTCCACCGCCACCGCCCTGACCGACCCCGCCCTGGCCCGCCACCGGGTGCGCCTGGGCTGCCGCGTCACCGACCTGCCCGACACCGCGCACCTGCCCGCCAAGGACGCCCGCCGCCTGGACCCCTTCGCCCGCTACGGCACCCTCGCCGCCCTGGCCGCCCACGCCGACGCCGGCCACCCCGAGCCCGAACCCGGGCGCAGCGCCGTCGTGGTCGGCACCGCCGTGGGCGGACGCACCACCAGCGACCGCGAGTCCGCGCTGTACACCCAGCACGGCCCGCTGCGGGTCTCCCCGCTGATGCCGCTGGTCACCATGCCCAACGCCGCCGCCGCCCAGATCGCGATGCGCCTGCACTGGAGCGGCCCGGCACTGACCATCGCCACCACCTGCGCCTCCAGCGCGGACGCGATCGGCCACGCGGCACTGCTGCTGGAAAGCGGACGCGCGGACGTGGTGATCGCCGGCGGCTGCGAGGCCACCTTGACCCCCGTCACCCTGGCCGCGTTCGGCAACCTCGGCGCGCACTCCCTGCGCAACGACGAACCCGCCCGCGCCTCACGGCCCTTCGACGCCGACCGCGACGGCTTCGTGATGGGCGAGGGCGCCGGCTTCCTCGTCCTGGAACGCCTGGACGACGCCCGCGCCCGCCGCCGCACCCCCTACGCGCTGCTCGCCGGGTACGGGGCCAGCGCGGACGCCTACCACCTGTCCAACCCGCGCCCCGACGGCGCCGGCGCCGTCGCCGCGATGCGCGCCGCCCTCGCCGACGCGGGCCTGGCCCCCGGCGACATCGCCCACGTCAACGCCCACGGCACCTCCACCGTGCACAACGACCGGGCCGAGGCCGCCGCCCTGCGCGCCGTGTTCGGCCCCCACGGCGTGCCGGTCACCTCCACCAAGGGCGCCATCGGCCACCTGATCGGCGCCGCCGGCGCCGTCGAGCTGATCACCGCCATCGAGGCCATGAACGAGCGCACCGTCCCTCCCACCGCCAACCACGAGAAGACCGAAGAGGGCCTGGACCTCGACGTCGTGCACACCGCGCCGCGCCCGATCCGCGCCGGCGCGGCCCTGTCCAACTCGTTCGGCTTCGGCGGCCACAACACGACCCTGGTGGTGACCCCGCTATGACCCCACCCACGACCGCCCCCGCCCCCGCCGCGACCACCGCGGCGCCGGGACCCGTCCCGCGCACCCGCCTGCACATCCGCGCGCAGGACCTGACGGCCTACCGCGCCGCCGCCCGCGCCCACCTGGGCGCCCCGCGACGCGACGGGGCCAGCCCCGCACACCCCTTCGTCGCCGCCCACGCCCTCGCCCAGCACACCGTCACCGCCCTGACCGCCGGCGACCCGGGCTTCACCGGCGTGGTCCACCTCGCCCAGGAGATCCGCACCCACGCCCCCCTCGCCCCGGGCGACCTCGACATCGCCGTCGAGGTCACCGCGGTGCGCCGCGAGGCCCGCGGCACCCGCCTGGCCCTGACCACCCGCCTCACCGACGCCGCCACCGGCGCCCCCGTCGCCGACCTCGCCACCGCCGCCCTCCTGCTGGGCGCCACCCGCACCGAACCCCACGGCGCCCTGCCCGCCGCCGCCCACCCCGGCACCGCCCCCGACGGCACCGGCCACGTCTCCACCCACGTCCTGAGCGCCGCCGACACCACCGCCTACGCCCACGCCTCCGGCGACCTCAACCCCATCCACCTCGACGAGGACGCCGCCAGGGCGGCCGGCTTCCCCACCGCCATCGCCCACGGCATGCACCTCGTCGCCCTGGCCGCCGAACGGATCACCGACCTGCACGCCGACGGCGACCCCGCCCGCGTCACCGCGCTCGGCGCCCGCTTCGCCGCCCCCACCGTGCCCGGCACCGAACTGCGCCTGACCCTGCAGCCCCACGACCGGGGCACCGTGGTGCGCTTCACCATCGCCACCGACACCGGCACCGCCGTCAAGGCCGGCTGGGCACGCATCGCACCGGCGGGGGAGTGAACCCCGTGACCACGAACCCCACCGCCACGAACCCCGCGACCGCCACCGGCGCGACCGCGACGGGCGCGACGACCGCCACGGGCACGAACCCCGCGACCGGCACGAACCCCGCGACCGCGACGGGCGTCACGGGTGCGGCCCCCGCGCCGCCGGCGCCGCTGGCGCTGCCCGACGCGTTCACCGCCCACGCCCGCACCCGCCCCACCGCCCCGGCCCTGCTGTGGCACGAGCACACCGTCACCTACGGCGAACTCGCCGAGGCCGCCGAGGCCGAACGCGCCCGCCTGAAGGCCCTGCGGCTGGCGCCGGGGGAGCCGGTGGGCCTGTACGCCGTCAAGTCGCCCGGCGCGATCGCCCTGGTGCTGGCCTGCCTGATGGAACGCCGGCCCTTCCTGCTGCCCTCCCCGCAGCTCGCCCCCGCCCTGCTGGCCGCCCTCTTCGCCCAGGCCGGCGCCCGGCGCCTGCTCGCCCCCCTCGGCCAGGACACCCCCGCCCTGCCCGCCCTGCCCCACCCCGCACCGGTGCCCACCCTCGCGGCCGGCACCTCCTTCATGCTCACCACCTCCGGCTCCACCGACCTGCCCAAGATCGTCCCCCTCGCCCAGTCGGCCGTGGACCGCTTCACCGCCTGGGCCCACGACACCTTCGACCTCGGGCCCGGACGCGTCGTCGCCAACTACGCGCCCCTCAACTTCGACCTCGCCCTGCTCGACGTGTGGGCCACCCTCGCCGCCGGCGGCACCTGTCTGCTCATCGACCCCGCCCACGCCCTCAACGCCCGCCACCTGCTCACCCTGCTGACCCGCCACCGCCCCCACGTGCTGCAGGCCGTCCCCCTGGCCTACGCCCTGCTCGCCCAGGCCGCCGGCCCCACCGCCGTACTGGACAGCGTCGAGCACGCCGCGTTCACCGGCGACGCCATCGACGCCCGCACCCTCGCCGCGCTGCCCGCCCTGCTGCCGAACGCCCACCTGTACAACATCTACGGCTGCACCGAGACCAACGACAGCTTCCTGCACCGCCTGGACCGCCTGGACGCCGCGGCCGCCCTGCCCGTGCCCATCGGCGAGCCCCTGCCCGGCGTGCGCACCCTCATCACCACCGACGACGGCACCCCCCTCACCGGCCCCGGCAGCGGCGAACTCCACGTCTCCACCCCCTTCCAGGCCGCCGGCTACCTCGACCGCTCCCGCGACACCGGACGCTTCACCACCCGCCCCGAGGGCGCCGGCGAGGGACGGCGCTGGTTCCGCACCGGCGACCTCGTCACCCGCGACGACAGCGGCCGCATCCACCTCACCGGCCGCGCCGACTTCCAGGTCAAGGTCCGCGGCGTCGCCGTCAACACCGCCGAGATCGAACGCGTCCTGCTCGCCCACCCCGACGTGCGGGAGGCCGCCGTCGCCGCCGCGAGCGACCCGCTCACCGGCAAACGCCTGCACGCCGCCGTCCAGCGCACCCCCGGCTCCACCCTCAACAGCCTCGTCCTGCGCGAGCACCTGGCCCGCAACCTGCCGCGCGCCGCCGTCCCCGAGAAGCTCGCCATCCACGACACCCCCCTGCCCAAGACCGCCACCGGCAAGGTCGACCGCAGAGCCGTCCTGCCCGCCCCCTGAAACCCCGCACCACCGAACAGCAACCAACCACCCACTCATACAAGGGAGTTGCCCGCCATGAGCAACATCGACCGGATCAAGCGGTTCCTCATCGAGGAGTTCCTGCCCGACATCACCCCCGACCAGCTCGCCGACGACCACGACCTGCTCTCCGACGGCGTCATCGACAGCCTCGGCGTCCTCAAGCTCATCGCCTGGGTCGAGGACCACTTCACCCTGCCCGTCGACGACACCGACCTCGACCCCAACAACTTCCGCTCGGTCGCCGCCATCGACGCCTTCATCACCGAACGCCGCACCGCCGCCACCGCCGCCGCGGCCACGGCCACCGTGGGCGGCTGACACCCGTGCACCCGGCCCTCACCGCGCTCCTCGCCGCCCGCCCCGTCGACGCCGAGGCCTGGCACTCGTGGTGGGACCAGCTCGAACACCGCACCCTGGGCCCGGCCGACACCGACCGGGCCCAGGCGGCGGCCCTGCTGGCCGGCCTCACCACCCGCCTGCCCGACCCGGACACCCTCGCCGCCCTGGTCACCTCGCTCACCGAACGCACCCCCCACCCCGGCCCCGCCCACCCCCACAGCGTCAACATCGTCGGCACCGGCGGCGGACCGGCCACCTTCAACCTCTCCACCGCCGCCGCCCTCACCGCCGCCGCCATCGGCATCCCCGTCGTCAAGACCGGCTCCCGCGCCTACACCAGCGCCGCCGGCTCCGTCGACCTCCTGGAGCGCCTGGGCATCACCCTCACCTCCGGCCACGCCGCCACCGCCGACCACCTCGCCCGCCACAACATCGCCTTCGCCGGCCCCCACGTCTACCCGCCGCCCCTGACCCGCCTGGCCCGCACCCTCTACCCCCTCACCCTCAAACCCTTCGGCGCCTTCCTCAACACCCTCGGCCCCCTGCTCGCCACCGTCCCCGTCACCGCCCAGCTCACCGGCGTCTCCACCCCCGCCGCCCTCGACGCCCTGCGCCCCCTGGCCGCCCGCCTGCCCGCCCGCACCGTCTGGCTGGCCCACAACCGCACCGGCGCCGACGAACTCCTGCCCTTCGCCGACAACACCCTGCACACCCCCACCGGCACCGTCCACCTGCCCGCCGGCTGCGTCGCCCCCGACAGCGGCACCCTCGCCGACCTCGCCCCCCACCCCGGCGACCTCACCGGCCACTTCCTGCGCGCCCTCGCCGGACAGGCCGGCACCACCGCCACCCGCACCATCGCCCTCAACGCCGCCGCCCTCGCCCTGGCCTCCGGCCGCCACACCCACTGGAACACCGCCTACGACGCCGCCCTGGACGCCCTCGCCGACGGCACCCCCCGCGCCCTGGCCGAACGCCTCGCCACCGCCCGCCCCGCCCGCCCCGCGGCCCCGGAGACACCCGCGGCACCCGCGGCACCCGCGCCACCCGCGGCACCGGCCGCCAGGACCGCCGCCCCGGACCCCGCGGCCCGCCGACCGGAGGCCACCCGTGCCTGAACCCCTCTTCCCCCAGGACCGCCCCGGCCTCGCCCTGTTCCTCAACGCCGGCGACCCCGCCGACCGCCTCACCGACCTCGCCCTCATGCTCGACGAGCAGCGCGTCGACGTCCTCGAACTCGCCGTCCCCTTCCCCGACTCACCCACCGACGGCCCCGTCATCCGCCGCTCCGCCACCCGCGCCCTGCACACCGGCACCACCTGGGACACCGTCCTCGCCGACCTCACCGACCTCACCCCCCGGCTGCGCCACCTCAAGGTCGTCCTGCTCGCCGACTGGAGCCACAGCCTGCGCCACCGCGACCCCGCCGCCACCGCGCGCGCCGCCACCGCCGCCGGAGCCCGCGCCCTGCTCGTCCACGCCCTGCCCCCACGCCTGCGCCCCGCCTGGCAGCAGGCCCTGCGCGACGAAGGCCTCCCGCAGGTCACCACCTGCTACCCCGCCTCCGCCCCCGACGTCCTCGCCGCCGCCGCCCGCGACGCCACCGGCGCCTACGTCTACCTCGTCGCCCACTACGGCCGCTCCGGCACCACCCCCACCACCGGCCACCGCGCCCTGGCCACCACCGTCGCCACCCTGCGCACCGCCGCCCCCGCGACCCCCGTCGCCATCGGCTTCGGCGTCAGGACCGCCGCCGACCTGGACGCCGTCACCGCCGCCGGCGCCGACGCCGCCATCGTCGGCTCCGCCGCCGTCGCCCGCCTGGAACACGCAGCCGCCCACGGCCTGGACGCCGTCACCGAACTGCGCGCCTTCCTCACCGACCTCCGCCCCGCCCGCCCCCCTCACCCGGACGCAAGAGGCGGACCCCGCTCCACCCCGCACACCCCCACCACCCCCGGCACCACCACCCGAGAGGAACAACCCGCATGCTGATCCGCGACCTGGCCGACGTGAAGACCGTCGAGTGGGGCAACGGCCTGTCCCGCCGCTTCCTCGTCGAGAGCGACAACCTCGGCTACAGCCTCACCGACACCATCGTCAACGCCGGCACCAAGTCCCGCCTGGAGTACCGCAACCACCTGGAGGCCTGCTACTGCATCGCCGGCTCCGGCGAGGTCATCGACATGGACGGCAACTCCCACCCCATCACCCCCGGACGCCTCTACGCCCTCGACGAGCACGACGCCCACTACCTGGTCGCCGGCCCCCACGAGGACCTGCGCCTGGTCTGCGTCTTCTCCCCGGCCCTGCGCGGCGACGAGGTCCACCAGCTCGACGCCCACTCCTCCTCCGCCTACTAGCCACCCCGCCAGGCACCCGCGGCCAGGCACCCCCGCCAGGCACCCCGCGCCCCACCCGGGGCCCGCCGCCCCCACCCACCGCCCGGGGGCCCGGGCCCCCGCACGGGCCCTGGAACCGACGTCAGCCGGCGCCACCGGGCGCCGGCCTGCCACCCCGGGCCCCGACGGCCCGGGAGGAAGGCGGCACCCCCGATGATCCGCTGGAACGCCGACCAGACGGCCCTGCGCGAGGGCCTGGCCCGCTTCGGCGACGACCTCAGCGCCGGCCACATCGAAGGCGACGAACAGGCCGCCTTCTCCCACGACAAGTGGCGCCTGATCCAGAAGACCGGCATCCTCTCCCTGCCCTTCGACGAACGCCACGGCGGCCTGGGCCAGTCCCTGCTCACCACCATGTACGTCCTCGAAGGCCTCGGCCAGACCTGCCGCGACGGCGGCCTCAACTTCTCCGTCACCACCTCCATGGCCTCCACCGGCGTCCCCCTCCAGGCCTTCGGCTCACCCGCCCTCAAGGACGCCTACCTGCCCCGCATCGCCTCCGGCGACGCCATCGGCGCCCACGCCATCACCGAGTCCGAATCCGGCTCCGACGCCATGCAGATGCGCACCCGCGCCGTACGCGACGGCGACCACTTCGTCCTCAACGGCTCCAAGACCTTCGTCTCCAACGGCCCCGTCGCCGACGTCGTCGTCGTCTACGCCCGCACCCACCCCCAGGGCGGAGCCCTCGGCGTCACCGCCTTCCTCATCGACGCCGACACCCCCGGCCTCACCACCGGAAACCCCGTCAAGAAGATGGGCCTGCGCACCTCCCCCCTCTCCGAGCTCTACCTCGACGACGTCCGCGTCGGCGCCGACCGCGTCCTGGGCCGCGTCGGCGGCGGCTTCCTCGTCCTCGACCACGTCATGAAACGCGAGATCCTCTACACCTTCATCGTCAACACCGGCGAGATGCAGCACCGCCTCGCCCGCTGCCTCGACTACGCCAAGACCCGCATGTCCTTCGGCAAACCCATCGGCTCCTACCAGTCCGTCGCCAACAAGATCGTCGACACCAAGATCCGCCTGGAAACCGCCCGCAAGTGGCTGTACGACACCGCCCAGCGACTGGAAGCCGGCGACAACGTCACCGTCGACATGGCCATCGCCAAACTCCTCACCAGCGAATCCAACCTCGCCACCTCCCTGGCCGCCGTCCAGGTCTTCGGCGGCAACGGCTACATGTCCGAATACGGACTGGAGAAGGACGTGCGCAACGCCGTCGCCGGCACCATCTACTCCGGCAGCAACGAGATCCAGTACAACCGCATCGCCGCCATGCTCGGACTCGGCAAATGACCGCCCCCGCCGCCCCCCACGCCCCCACCCGCAGCGGCCACCTCAAAGTCTGCGGCGCCCGCACCCGCGCCGACCTCACCCTCCTCGCCGACACCGGCCCCACCCTGGTCGGCCTGTGGCACGGCATCCCGGGCGGCCCCGCCGAACTCGAGGCCGACCGCCTCGCCGACCTCGCCGCCACCGCCATCCGCCTGGGCCTGGAACCCGTCCTCGTCACCTTCCTCGACCACGCCCCCACCCTCGCCGCCCTCGCCCGCGCCACCGGCATCCGCTGGATCCAGCTCCACGCCTACCAGAGCCCCGCCCTCGTCGCCGAACTGCGCGAACACCTGCCCTACGCCGTCCTCGTCAAAGTCCTCCACCTCTCCCGAGGACGCTGCCTCGAACGCGCCTTCACCGGCGCCTTCGCCCGCGCCGGCTGCGACCTGTTCCTCCTCGACACCGTCACCGACGACGGCCGCGTCGGCTCCACCGGCCAACCCCTGGACCCCGCCCACGTCCACGCCCTGCTGCCCCGCCTCACCATCCCCTTCCTCCTCGCCGGCGGCCTCAGCACCACCAACCGCGACACCTACCGCACCATCACCGACCACCCCCTCTACGCCGGCGCCGACATCGACTCCGCCGCCCGCGACCGCACCGGCCGCTTCACCCACGAGAACGTCACCGCCCTCACCCGCGCCTGGCACCCGCGCCTCCAGGAGACGACCGCATGAGCCCGAGCTTCATCGACGCGCTGCTCACCGCCGCCCGCCCCCTGGTCATGGAAGTCAAACTCCGCGACCCCCACGGCACCGACCTCCTGGGCCCGCGCACCGTCACCGACCTCGTCACCCGCTACGAACAGGCCGGCGCCCCCTGCCTGTCCGTCGTCACCGGCCGCTGGTTCGGCGGCACCCCCCGCCTGCTGCGCGAGGTCACCGCCGCCACCGAACTGCCCGTCCTGCAGAAGGACTTCCTCACCCGACCCGCCCAACTCGAAGCCGCCCGCGCACTCGGCGCCTCCGCCGTCCTGCTCACCGCCGCCCTGCTGCCCGCCACCTCCCTCGCCCGCCTGGTCACCAGCGCCCTCGACCTCGGCCTGACCCCCTTCGTCGAGATCACCGACGAACGCGAACTCGACACCCTGCCCCGCATCGCCGACTGCGTCGTCGCCGTCAACAACAAGGACATCCGCACCCGCGAACGCGACCGCGGCGACCTCGGCCGCAGCCTGCGCCTGCTGCCCGCCCTGCGCGCGGCCGGCTGCCGCGCCCCCGTCTCCGCCTCCGCCATCACCGACCCCGCCGACGCCGCCCGCCTCCTGGACGCCGGCTACGCCGCACTGCTCATCGGCACCTCCCTCATGCGCAACCCCGACCTCACCGGCTGGCTCGCCGACCTCGACAACGCCCGCACCGGAGTCGCCGCATGAGGAACGACCTGCGCACCCGCTCCCTGGTCCTGGACGCCGCCGGCATCCCGCTGTCCGCCCTGGTCGCCGAACCCGAGGACCGCGCCCCCAAAGCCGTCCTCCTCGCCGTCCACGGCCGCGGCATGCGCGCCGCCTACTTCGCCGGCCCCGCCCACCCCGACACCAGCCTGCTCACCCTCGCCGCCGACCTCGGCTACACCGTCCTCGCCGTCGACCGCCCCGGCCACGGCGCCTCCGCCCACCGCCTGCCGGCCGGCCAGCTCATCGCCGACCAGGCCGCCACCCTCCACGCCGCCCTCACCGACTACGCCCGCGCCCACGACACCGGCGCCGGCGTCCAACTCCTCGCCCACTCCTTCGGCGGCAAGATCGCCCTCCAACTCGCCGCCCACTGGCCCGACAACCCCCGCCTGCCCCTGCTCGGCTGCGACATCTCCGGCCTCGCCCAGCACTACGCCCCCGGCGCCTGGGACCGCCCCGACGACCTCGCCGGCGGCGGCCGCCTCAACTGGGGCCCCCTCAACCTCTACCCGCCCGGCACCTTCCACGCCGCCCGCACCCTGCTCACCCCCGTCCCCGCCCTCGAATCCCGCGAACTGGCCACCTGGCCCGCCCGCTACAGCGCCCTCGCCGCCCGCGTACGCGTCCCCGTGCGCCTGACCCTCGCCGAACACGAACACTGGTGGCGCCTGGACGAGGCCTCCCGCACCGCCCTGACCACCGCCTTCCCCACCGGCCTGGCCCACCTGGTCACCGCCCACGGCGCCGGCCACAACCTCTCCCTGGGCCACGCCGCCCGCCCCTACCACCTGCGCGCCCTCGCCTTCACCGACGACTGCCTCACCCGGCCCGCCACCGCCGCCGCACCCGCCGCCGGTGCGGCCGCCGTGCCGGCCCCCGCCCTCGCCACCGTCTGACGAGGGCCCACCGACCACCTGGCGCAGGGTGACAGGAAGGCCCCGCCGTCCCCCCGGGCAAGGGGACGGCGGGGCCCGCCCCCCGCGCGCCGAGCGCGGGAATCCCGTACCGCCCGGGGAAGTTGCGGCCGACAGCCCACGAACGGACCCCCGGTCCGCCGCGGGCACACCGACGGCCACCGCCGCTTCGTCGCCGCCCGAACCCCGCCCACGCCCCCCCGCGGCCCCGCCACCGCCCGGACGGTGCCCGCATGCCGGTAGTCATCGCAGGCGGCCACGGCAGGGTCGCACTCCTGACCACCCGTCTGCTCACAGGCCGGGGCCTGCGGGTGTCCGGGATCATCCGGCGCCCCGAACAGGGCGCCGACGTCCGCGCCGCCGGCGCCCGACCACTCGTCGCCGACCCCACCCCCGTCCACGAAGCCGTCACCCACGTCGCCGCACGCTCCCTCACCGACCACTGACCCCGCTCGCCGGGCCCGGCCCGTACCCGGCGAGCCGAACGCGGCCCCGCCCGCCGCCCGCGCCCGCCCCCACCGGCCCGTACCGGCGCGGCCTCGGGCAAGTCCGCCGCGCCCACTGCCTGTTCGCCCCGCCGACCCATGACATCACCCACCGGCGCCTTCCGGGGCCGCCCCCGCCGGGAACCCGCCCGCTCGGCCGCGACGCCCCCGCCCCGACCGTCGCCGCAGACCCGCATACCGGTGACGGCGTCCACGGCGCCGTCAGCGCCCCCGTCACCCGGCGGCCTGTCCGCCCGTGACGGCACCGGCTCCCGGGCAGCCCGCCGACCGGCCCCCGGCGGTGCAACGCCCGGCAAGTCCCACGGCCCGTGCCCGGCCCGGGACTTGCCGCCCGGCCCTGGCGCGCCCACACTGGGCCGACCTGTGGGGAGAGGGGGCGTCATGTGGGTGGTCCTGGTCCTTCTGGCGGGGGCGGGGGCGGCCCTGGCCGCGGCCGGGGCGCGCTGCCGCCGCGCGCTGCGCGAGCTGAACCGCGCCGAACGGCTCGCGGCGGGCCGGGACTTCGACCTCGACCGGGAGGAACTCGCCTGCCTGGCCGGGAACCTGGCGGAGCTGACACTCGCGGAGATGTACGACAGGGGCCGGATCGTCGCCTCCCGCTCGGGGGACGTCACGCTGACCACGGCGGCCACGACCGGGGACGGGGACGGGTTCGAGGCGGTGGCCGTGCGCGCGTTCGGCCCCACCCGCACCGGCGACGTCGGGAAGCTGATCCCGTCGGTGGACTGGTCGCCGGAGGCGAAGGCGCTGCGCAAGCGGCTGGCGGCCTCGGGGCTGATCGACGACGAGAAACTGGTCGAGCGGGTGCGCAAGGCCTACGGGTGGATGCCCGTGGTGCTCCTCGCGGTGGCCGCGGCGGGCGTGGCCGCCCTGGTGTGGACGCTCACGCGGGACGGGAACCGGCTCGTGCCGTCGGCGGGTTTCGTCGTTCTGTTCGCGGTCGCCCTGTGGGTCAACCGCCTGGTGCGGCCGCCCGTGCGCCCGCTGCGCCCGCTGACCGCGCTCGGCTCCCGCGTGCTCGCCGACGCCCGGACGGCCGAGCGCCGCGGGCAGGGGCCGGCGACGGTGGCCCTGGGCGGGCTGTCGGCCCTGCCCGTCGACCACGACCTGCGGATCTGCCGGGAGGCGGCCCGCGCCCGCTCGAACGCCCTCGCCCGGACCGCGGCCGCGAGGAGCACCACCACCTCCCACAGCGGCGGCAGCGGCGGCGTGGGCCTGGGCGGGGGCTGCGGCGGCGCGTCCTGCGGGGGCGGCTGCGGAGGGGGCTGCGGCGGCGGTCTCTAGCCCCGGCGCGGCCCGGTTCTGCGGCACGTCGCGGACCTCGGTCCGGCCGGCGGCGCATACGCCCCGCTCGCCGGGGAAGCCGAGTGGGCGGCCCGGACCGGCGCCGCTCCCGGCCGGGCCCCCGGGGAAGCTCGGAGGAGGCCCCGGGGCGCCGCCCGCACCCGCACCCGCACCCGCACCCGCGGGCGCGGGCGCGGGCGGCGCACGGCACACTGGGCGCAGCCGGACATCCGGTGCCGCATGAGGGAGTGGTGTGATGGTGCAGGTAGCCGTGGTCACCTTCGACGGGTTCAACGAGCTCGACAGTTTCATCGCCTCCGCGCTGATCAACCGCTGCCGCAAGGACGGCCTGGAGGCCTTCATCACGACGCCCACGCCGCGGGTGACCTCGATGAACGGTGTCGAGGTCGCCGGGCAGCGCCCGATCGGGTTCGTCACCGAGGCCGACGTCGTGCTGATCGGCAGCGGGGTGCGGACGCGCGACGTGGTCGCCGACGCGCCGCTGCTCGCCCGGCTGCCGCTCGACCCCGCGCGGCAGTTGATCGGCTCCCAGTGCTCCGGCGCGCTGGTGCTGGCCCACCTCGGCCTGCTGGGCGCGATGCCGGCCTGTACGGACCTGACGAGCCGCCCGTTCGTCGAGGCCCGCGGCGTCACCGTGCTGGACGCGCCCTTCCACGCGGAGGGCAACATCGCCACGGCGGGCGGCTGCCTGGCCTCCCAGTACCTCGCGACCTGGGTGGTGATCACCCGCACCCTCGGCGAGGACGCCGCGCGCGCCGTCCTCGACTACGTGGCCCCGGTGGGCGAGAACCGGGAGACCGCCGACCGCGCCCTGCGCGCCGTCAGTGCCATGGGTGCCGTGGGTGCGGTCCCCGCCGTGGGTGCGGTCCCCGCCGCCTCCGCGGCCCGGGCCTGAGCGGGCGAGGAGCGCGACGCAGGCGGCGATCGCCGGCGTCGGGGGACGGTCGGCGTCGGTGCCGTCAGGGAGCCGCCGCACCCGGGGGGTTGAGCGGGCCCGGCCGGCGGGCAGGTCCGGCCGCGTCGCACCGGAGCAGTCCTGGCATCCTGGCCGCATGGATGCCGACGCCCCGACCCCGGTCCGCCTCGACCACGTGCTGGACGGGCTGGCCGTGAACCCCGCCCTGCCCGCCGCGATGGTCCGGCGGCTGTTCGCCCGGCGGCACGGATTCGGGGAGGTGGCGGGTCGTGCGGACCTCACCGAGGACATGATCGACGAGATCGTCGCGACCGGCGACCACTGGCTCCTGCACAGTCCGGCCCTCAACGACCGGCTGCCGCACCGCTTCCGCCTGCGCCTGGCCGCCCATCCGGACGAGGGGGTGCGGGCCGCGCTCGCCGTCCGTGCCGCGACCGCGCCGCGGCGGATGCTGGAGCAGTTCGTCGACGATCCGGAGCCGAAGGTCCGCGAACACCTGGCCCAGGAGGACGGCACCCCGCCCGACCTGAGGGCCCGTCTCGCCGCCGACCCCGAGCCGGAGGTCCGCGCCGCCGCCTGCTCCACCTGCTCCGCGCACCTGCCGCATCCGGTACCGCCCGCGGACCTGCTGCCGGCGCTGCTGGCGGACCCGGTGACCCGGGCGGGCGCGGTGGTCCACGCCGTCCTCGACGCGGACACCGCCCGGCGGCTCGCCGAGGACCCGGACAGCGGCGTGCGCGCCGAACTCGCCCGGCATCCCGACCTGCCGCCGGCGCTGCGCGAGGCCCTGGCCGTCGATCCGGCCCTGAGCGTGCGGGTGAAGGTCTTCGCCCGGCCGGACACGCCGGAGCACGAGCGGGCACGGATCCACACCTCGGTCCACGAGGCGTCGCGCTCGACGGCCGAGCCGGGCCCCGACGCCGACGACGAGGCCTTCCTGCGGTGGTACGAGAACTCCTTCGCGCCCACGGAACTACGGATCCTGCGCCTGGACTGGGTGACGGCCGACCCGCTGCCGCACGTCGACTCGCCCTACGTCTGCTTCCGGGTCTCCGCTGCCGCCGCCAAGGCCCTGCCCGCCGAGGCGGTGGCCCGACTGCTCGCCGACGAGGAGGAGTTGGTCCGCCTCACCATGGCGCACACCGCCCCGCACCTGGTCGACCCGGCGACCGCCGAGGACATCGAGCGCCGCTACCGCCGACGCGACAAGTTCACGTTCTGGTGGGACAGGGCGCAGGTCCTGCCGTTGCCCCCGGAGACCCTGCGCCGCTTCGCCACCGACCCCCAGCCCCGGCTGCGCTCCCTGGCGCCCCGCGATCCGGACCTGCCCCCGGAACTCGCCGGGCAGCTGGCCGACGACCCCGAGGAGCGTGTGCGCCGGGCCGTCGCCGCCCACCGCAACCTTCCGCTCCCGTCCCTGCTGCGGCTGCTCGCCGACCCTTCCGAACACGTCGCGCGGGCCGCCGCCGCTTCGCCGTTCCTTCCCGTCGAGCACATGGAGCGGCTGCTGACCGGGGCGGGCCTGTAGCCGTCGCGGACCCGCCGTCAGGCCCTCGGGCCCCGAGTCCAGTCCCCTCAGGGCCTTCGGTTCGCCGGCCCGGCCTCGACCCGTCGCGGCACGCGTACCGGCGCGAGGAACTTCTCGTTGAGGACCAGCAGCCACGCCAGCGCGATGATGCCGACGATCGGGAGCCCGAGCAGCAGCAGGAGGAAGAGGATCGGGTGCTCGTGGCTGAACGCGTCGGCGTTGAGCCCGAAGAGCGTCACGGGACCGGCGACGACCAGTGGCACCATCAGCCAGCAGAACAGGTAGGTGCGGATCACCTCGCTCGCGCGCAGCTCGGCCTCGCCGAGGAACACGTACTCGGTGGTGGTCGTGGAGGCGCCGCCTCGTCCGGGGACGTCGACCGTCTCGCCCTCCTTGACGTAGTAGCGGCCCAGCGGCCGGATCGGCAGCATCAGCACGGTGAACCAGTGGGTGGCGAAGCAGGCGCCCTGGGCGTCCACGCGGGTCTTGCCCAGCATCGTGCGCCCGAATCCGTTGACCGTGCCCAGCCGTGGTGCCGCGCGCAGCGGCCTGACCTTGTCCGGCATCCGCCCCCCTCGTCCCCTCCCGGTGACAACTCTTGACCCCAGCATGCCAGTCGCCGGCGACAGCGTGCCGGGCCGGGGCGCAACACCCCGGCCCGGGCAGGTCACTGAAGGAGCCTCAAATGCCGTCGGCCGGGCCGACTTCCCACGGGAGGCGTCCACGCGCGGCGGTGCGGGAGACGGGGGTTCGTCCGCGCGTCGCCGCCCGGAGGCGGGCGGCGACGCGCAAGTGCCCTCGGCCGGCGTCGATTTCGCCCGCGCGGGCGGCGGGGGAGAGGAAGGGGAGGGTGGGGCCGTCGGGGTCCTTGGAGTTGCGGACGGGTGTGAGGCCGGGGATGCCGTCGGCGACCTCGATGCACTGGCCGCCCTGTCCGTTGCGGGTGCTCCTGCGCCAGGTGACGGGGTGCTGCTCTTCCCTCCCGGTCGGGCGGTGGAGCAGGAAGTCGGCGGGGCCGACTTCTCATGCGAGGCGTTCGGAGGCGGTGAGGTGCCGGCCGTCATGGGAGCGGATGCGCGTGAGGCCGGGGCGCAGGGCATCGAGGACGCGGACGGCATAGACCTCGGCCATGCGGTCGGTGACCTCGTCGGGGGTCAGCCAGGCGATGGCGGTGGATTCGGAGGAGAGTTGTTCGGCGCCGTCCTCGGGGTGGCACCGGAAGACCAGGGCGACGATGCCGCGGGTCATGTTCTTGTAGACGCCGGTGAGCCGGTCGACGCCGACCTTGAGCCCCGTCTCCTCGTGGATTTCGCGGCGCAGGCCGTCCTCGACGGTCTCGGTGAGTTCGAGGACGCCGCCCGGAGGCTCCCAGGTGCCGTTGTCGGCCCGCCGGATGGCCAGCACGCGCCCGTCCTCGCGAACGACCACGCCCGCGACGGACACGGAGTGGAGCGGCATCGGGGCGGGCCGGCAGGCGTCGTGGCTCATGGACACGAGGATAGAAGCCTCGCCCGCCACCCTCGTCGCATGCGCCCGCCGCCCTCGTCGGGGCGGCGGGCGAACCGGGAGACGCGGATTCAGGCGCTGGTGCGGGCCGGGATGGTGGGAATGTCGCTGCCCCGGGACCAGAGTTCCTCGATGTGCTCGGCGAAGCGGTCGAACATTCCGTTCTCCTCGCTGCGCCGCAGGTGCATCAGCGGGGAGTCGTGGCCGACGGTTCGGGCCAAGTGCGGGGTTACCAGGGCGTGTTCGTCGAATCGGAAGACGGACAGGCCGATGTGGTTCGGGCCGTCCTCCGGGGAGCTGAAGTGGGCCTCGACGCCCTGGGTGCCGGAGAGAGCTTGGACAGGTGCTCCAGCGTGACCCGGATCCGGGTGGACACGGTGAGGGCCACGTCCTCGATCTGCTCACGCCGACGCGTCGTCTCGGACCCGGGATCGCCGAGGAGGAAACGGATGCGGCAACCGCTCTCGGCCTTGCGCCGCAAGGTCTGGAGGAGGGCGGGCTGCTCCAGCCGGACGAAGTAGTTGGTGTACCCGGCGAGGAAGACCTCGGACCGCGCCTCGGCGATCAGCTGCGCCAGACCGACTGAGGGCAGGCCGACCGGTGCGGATAGACGGCGAACACCTCCCGGTCGTGCCCGGTCTTGACGTTCGCCCGGACGCTGTTGGGCCAGACCACTCGTTCATCAACCCCTGAAGCCGCGCAGACATCGATACGGTTCCGCTGATGCGGCACCAGTGCCGCATCGGAGAGCTGGCGTTCCACTGTCTTACTGGTCGTTTCAAAGTGAGGCTTGCCCTGCCTCGATGCCAGGTGGGGCACCTGTCCACCCGGAGCGGGAGTCCTATGCTCGCGGAGGCGGCAGAACCGGGTGAGAGGTGGGGCGCGATGGATCGAGTGTCTGAGAGTCGTCCGAGAAGCGTGCTCTCGGAGGCGGAGGTTCTGTCCTTCGAGCGTCAGTACGGGGTGACCCTCCCTGAGGACTACCGAACCTTCTTGACGACCATCGGCAACGGTGGCCCGGGGCCTTACCACGGTATTTGGCCGCTGAGCAGGTCGTACGGTCCCAGGGACGAGGCCTGGTGGCCCGGGTACCTTGCGACGCCGTTCCCATTCACGCGTGCGGTGGGCCCGGACGACCTCGAAGACGACTACGACGAGGACGGGATCATTCCGGGGTCAATGATCATCTCGGACATGGGGTGCGGCGCGTTCGTTCGGCTGGTGGTCACTGGAGCCGCCAGCGGGCAGGTCTGGTTCGACACCCTTGGGATAGAGGACAGGCTGGCCCCTGGCCCGGTCTTCGGGGACTGGTATCGAGCGTGGACGACCAGTGGGAACCACGATGCGATGTGAACGTATCGCAGTTCAAGCCCCATGGAGTCGCCGGAGACAGATGAGGCTGGAGGCCAGTTCGAGCAGGCCCTGGTGGAGGTCGGCGCGGCGTTCATAGCGGATGCGCAGGCGCTTGAACTGGTGCAGCCAGGCGAACGTCCGTTCCACTACCCAGCGAACCTTGCCGAGGCCGGAGCCGTGGGCGATACCGCGGCGCGCGATCATGGGCTTGATACCGCGCTTCCACAGCAGGCGGCGGTACTTGTCGAAGTCGTAGCCCCGGTCCGCGTACAAGCGGCGTGGTCTGTGCCGAGGGCGTCCCCGCAGGCCACGGATCGACGGGATCGCATCCAGGAGTGGTATGAGCTGGGTGACATCGTGTCGGTTCCCACCAGTGAGGGTGACAGCGAGCGGGATGCCATGTCGGTCGACGATCAGGTGGTGCTTGGAGCCGGGACGGCCACGGTCGACCGGCGACGGCCCAACGTGATCCCCCCTTTCAGCGCCCGCACATGCGACCCGTCCACGGCACAGTCGTCCAGGTCCAGCAGGTCGGCACGGCGCAACTCGTCGAGTAGCGTGGCGTGCAGACGCGGCCAGACACCAGCCTCCGTCCAGTCCCGCAGCCGGCGCCAAGCCGTCACCCCTGAGCAGCCCACGACCTGCGCGGGGACATCGCGCCAGGCGACACCGGTCCGCAGCACGTACAAGACACCGGCGAGCGCGGCCCGGTCAGGAACGCGTAGCCGCCCCGGGTGACGGTAGCGCCGCTCAGGCGCAGGCGGCAGCAACGGGGCTACTCGCTCCCAAAGATCGTTCAGCACAAGATCAGCACGCACGCGGACACCCTGCCGACCAAGATCACTGAGCGCAAGACCTGGGGCTCAAGCCATTGTGAAATGATCAGTTAGGTGTAACACCGACCCGGGCGGCGAAGCGCAAGTGCCCTCAGGGGGCGTCGAATTCGCCGGTGCGGACGGCGGTGACGAAGGCCTGCCAGGCGGGAGCGGGGAAGAGGAGGGCCGGGCCGCCGGGGTCCTTGGAGTCGCGCACGGGCATGACACCGCTGAAGCCGTCGGCGACCTCCACGCAGCCGTTCTGGGCCCCGCTGTAGGTGCTCTTCCGCCAGCCAGCGTGGGTCAGGTCAACATCCATCCTCATAGCCCTTCCGTACCGCACGGATCATCTCCATGGATGCGGCCTGATTCAGTGCCTCGATCTGAAGCCGATCGTAGCCCCTGAACAGTGGAAGGACAGTGTCGATATCGCGATCAAGGTAACCGCGGACTTCGGTCTCGCCGTACCCGAGCAACTTGCGGTCGGGCATGGTCAGCAGGGTCACATGGGAGCTGAAAGGCCGTTCCTCGCCCAGGGAGTACGGGGCGACCTGAATGATCACGCTCGGGGAGGCGGCAAGCTGCTCAAGGTGCTGTAGCTGCTCGATCATCACCTTCGCTCCGCCGACAGGTCGGCGCAGGCAGCTTTCATCGAGAACTGCATGAAGGAGAGGGGTCGGAGTGCGGGCCAGGAGTTGTTGGCGCGTCATGAGGAAGGCGACCCGTTCCTCGGCCTGTTCGGGAGTCGCGGTGCCGCGCCTGATGTTGGCCGCTTCCCAGGCGCCGGCGTAAGCATGGGTCTGCAGCAGCCCGGACACGATGTCGATCGAGAACAGCCGCACCTCTGCGGCGCGGTTCTCGTGGTTGGCGTACTCCGGGAAGCCCGGCACGAGCGCGGTGTGCTTGTGCTGCCACCACATCAGCATCAACGTCCCGCCCGTTTCCAGGACTTCGTCGGCCTTGGTGGCAAACTTTTCACTCGGCGGTCGGTGCGCAAGTTCAACGAACGAGACATACGAGGCACTGACTCCGCACTTGCGCGCGAGCTGGTGCTGCAGGAGGCCCTTCGCCTTGCGTGAGTTGCGGAGTTGGATGCCGAAGGGGGCCCTTGGGCTGGACGACGGGTCGATTTCCTTGATGTTCACCATGGGGGCTCCGACTCGACGCGGCCTCGAAGTCAAGTTGTTTGCGCTTCCGATGCTGGGCGAATCCAGGCCACCATATGCACAGAACGTGAAACTCCGATCGCAGAGGGTTCACCATGCCCCACGGCCAAGCCACCCGCCTCCCCGGCTACGGCGCCCGCTTCGTCCCCGCCCGCGACCTGCCCGACGTCATGGCCCCCTCCCAGACCGCCCGCGTCGACGAGGCCCTCGCCAACCGCACCCTGCCCGCCCTCGTCCACGGCCAGCGCGCCGCCTGAACCCCGCCCGAACCCACCGATTAACCGGTGGCTCTCCCGGCCCCCGTCCGTGGAAGCTGAGCGCATGAGCGTCGACCCGTCCTCCGACACCGCACACAACCGGGACCAGGATCAGGACCGGGACCGGGCGGCCGTCGAACGGATCCTGGACCGCCCCCTGAACCGCGACCGGCCCGCCGGTGCACTGCCCCCGGGCACCCGGGTCACCGTGGTCCGCGACCCGCAGTGGGACGGCCCGTGGCAGGTGGAGTTCACGGGCACCATCGACCCGATGGGGGCGCCGGAGCCCGCCGGCAACCCGCGGGCCGAGGACGGCGAACTGGCCTACTGGGTCGCCTTCGACGCACCGCAGTACGACGGCGCCGGCGACGGCCCCTACCGCAAGGCCCAGATCTGGGCCCGCCACCTGCGCAGCGCACCGGAAACGGACGCGTGACCCCCGCCGGATAGCTCTCACTGAGAGCTAAAATGAGGGTATGACCGCGACAGAGCCGCAGACGCTCGACGTCGCGCCGGCGGACGAGTTCTCCACCCTCCTCGTCGGCATCCAGCGACTGGTCCGCCGCCGCCTGCGGCAGACGATGGACGAACCCCGCCTGCGCGGCGCCCAGGTCGAACTGCTGCGCCTGGTGACGGAAACCCCCGGACTGCGCGTCTCCGAGGCCGCCGAGGAGCTGTGCCTGGCCGGCAACTCGGTGTCCACCCTCGTCAACCAGCTCGTCGCCCTCGGCCTGCTGCGCCGCGAGACCGACCCCGCCGACCGCCGGGCCGCCCTCCTGCACGCCACCCCCGAGGCCGTCGAGCGGATCGAGGCCTGGCGCCGGCGCCGCCGCGCGCTGATGGAGGACGTCGTCGCCGGCCTGCCCGCCGACCGGCGCGAGGCCCTGGCCGCCGCCCTGCCCGCCCTGCGGCAGGTCGCCGAAGGCCTGCGCACCCTGCCCGCAGCACCCGCAGCACCCGGAGGACCTGCGGCACCTGCTGCGCCCGCAGCGCCCGCAGCACCCGCAGGAGCCTGCGGGGAGGAGGAGCCATGAGCACCGAGGACGCGGTGGTGTGCCAGGGCCTGGAGTACGTCTTCCGCCACGGCCGCGGCAGGACCACCCGGGCCGTCGACCGGATCGACCTGACCGTGCGCACCGGCGAGGTGTTCGGCCTGCTCGGCCCCAACGGCGCCGGCAAGACCACCACCATCCGCGCGATCACCACCCTGCTGCCCGTCGGCGCCGGAATGGTCCGCGTCTTCGGCCACGACGCCACCCGCCACCCCATGCAGGTGCGCCGCCTGCTCGGCTACGTCCCCCAGCAGCTGTCCGCCGACGCCGGGCTGACCGGACGCGAGAACGTCGCCCTGTTCGCCCGCGTCTTCGACGTCCCGCGCGCCGAACGCGCCCGCCGCGTCGCCCAGGCGCTGGCCGCCGTCGACCTCACCGAGGCCGCCGAGCGGATGGCCGCCACCTACTCCGGCGGCATGGTGCGCCGCCTCGAACTCGCCCAGGCCCTGGTCAGCGCCCCGCGCCTGCTCGTCCTGGACGAACCCACCATCGGCCTGGACCCGATCGCCCGCACCGGCGTCTGGGAACGCGTGGACGCCGTACGCGCCGCCACCGGCATGACCGTCCTGGTCACCACCCACTACATGGACGAGGCCGACCGCCACTGCGACCGCATCGCCCTCATGGACCGCGGCCGCATCCGCGCGCTCGGCACCCCCGCCGAGCTCAAGGAGCAGGTCCACCGGGCCGACCCGGCCCGGCCGGACCCCAGCCTCGACGACGTCTTCCGCCACTTCGCCGGCCGGCAACTGGCCGACGCGACCGAAGGAGACTTCAGCGATGTCCGCCGAACCCGCCGCACCGCGGGCCGCGTCGGCTGAATCCGCCGGCGCCGCCGGCCCCGACCTGTCCCTGCTGCTGGTGCCCCCGCGCGCCCGCACCGGCTGGCGCCTGGTGCCCGCCCGCATCGGCGCGATGTGCGCCGTCGAACTGCAGAAGCTGCGCCACGACCGCACCGAGCTGTACACCCGGGCGGTCCAGCCGGCGCTGTGGCTGCTGATCTTCGGCCAGACCTTCACCCGCCTCAAGGCGATCCCCACCGGCGGCATCCCGTACCTGGACTTCCTCGCGCCCGGCATCATCGCCCAGTCCGCGATGTTCATCGCGATCTTCTACGGCATCATGATCATCTGGGAGCGGGACTCCGGAGTCCTCACCAAACTGCTGGTCACCCCGACCCCGCGCGCCGCCCTGGTCACCGGCAAGGCCTTCGCCGCCGGGGTGAAGGCCGTCCTGCAGGCCGCGGTGGTGGTGCTGATCGCCGCCGCCCTCGGCGTCGCCATGACCTGGAACCCGCTGCGGCTGCTCGGCGTCGTCGCCGCCGTCCTGCTCGGCTCGGCGTTCTTCTCCTGCCTGTCGATGGCCATCGCCGGGATCGTGCTCACCCGCGACCGCCTGATGGGCATCGGCCAGGCCATCACCATGCCGCTGTTCTTCGCCTCCAACGCCCTCTACCCGATCGCCCTGATGCCCGGCTGGCTCCAGGCCGTCAGCAAGGCCAACCCGCTCAGCTACCAGGTCGACGCGCTGCGCGGCCTGCTCATCGGCACCCCCTCCCACCTGCCCCTGGACTTCGCCGTCCTCGCCTTCGCCACCCTCCTCGGCATCGCCGCCTCCTCCGCCCTCCTCGGGCGCCTCGCGCGCTAGGAGGGCAGGAGGGAACGGACCCCGGACCTGACGGCGTCCCGGGCCACGGCGCCGGGAAACCCGGTGACAAGCGCGCGCCGCACCAGGAGACTTCCTCCCGACAGGCCGACAGGCCGACAGGCCGGCAGAGCGGCAGACGGACGGGCCGCCGGGCCGCCGGGCCGAACACCGGGAGGCAGCACCGTGGCACTGGCCAAGAAGGGCGCGCGCCGCATCGTCGTCGACGGCGTGGCGTACCGCTGGCGCGTCACCAAGCAGCACTGGTGCTGCGACTTCGAGGGCAGCACCCTCGGCTACGCGGTGGAGGACGCCGCCCACCCCGCGACGACGCTCGTCGTGGACACCGGCCGACCCACCCGGCACACCCCGGACGCGGTGCCGGCCCACGTGGTCATGCCGGGGGAGGTCGCCGCGGGCATCCGCTCCGCGCGCACCGAGGGCTGGACGCCCACCGCCAACGGGTCGCCCTTCAGGCTGCGCCTGTCCGCCGCCGGACCACCGGCCGCCTGACGGGGGCCGGTGGTCCGGCCTGCCGCGCACGCCGCGTCGCCGGGACCGTCGCCACGTCCGCGCCCGTGTCCGTGTCCGTGCGGCATCCAGGTGTGCGGGGCCCGGGCGCGCGGGTCAGGAGAGCCAGTCGGCGTAGCGGGTGGGGGCGAGGCGGGCGCGGGGGTCGGTCAGGACGTCCCCCTTGACGACGGCGAACATCCCGGCGGTGGGGTCGGTGACGACGGTACGGCTGTCGCCCTTGCGGGACAGGGTGATGCGCCCCAGCTCGTCCAGGGGGAAGATCTCGGGGCCCGCGATGTTGCGGATGCCGCCCAGCGGGGCGCCCGCCGCGACCTCCGCCACCGCACGGGCCACGTCCGCGGAGGCGATCGGCTGGACCGGCGTGGCGGGCAACCGGACGGTGTCGCCGTCGGCGGTCCAGGACAGGACGGCGTCCACGAAGTCCATGAACTGCGTCGCCCGGACGATCGAGTAGGGGATCGGCCCGGCCGTGAGGATGTCCTCCTGGAGCACCTTGGCACGGTAGTAGGCCAGCTCCGGCACCTGGTCCACGCCGACGATCGAGAGGATGACGAAGTGGCCGACGCCACCGTCGCGGGCCGCGGCCAGAAGGTTCTCCATCGAGGTCCGGAAGAAGTCGAGGGAGGCCTCGTCGAAGGTCGGGGAGTTCGTCAGGTTGACGACGACGTCGGCCCCCGCCACCGCCTCGGTCAGGCCCCGGCCGCTGATGACGTCGGCTCCGGTGGACTTGGAGTGCGGTACCGCCTCGTGCCCGGCGGCGTTCAGATCTTCGACGACCTGCGAGCCGATCAGCCCGGTACCGCCGATGACCGCGAACCTCATGACATGCCTTTCGTCGGGACCATGTCCGCAATATGGCATATGAACTCCGTGCGGGCCTGGCGTGCGCCCACCCGGGCGGGCCGTTCGCCGCGGTCGCGGGAACCGGGCGGGGAACGGCGGCGGCGCCGGCCTGTGGTGGCGGCGGGCGGTGGCGGCGGGCGGTAAATCCCTTTGCCCGGCGCCGTTTTGCGGCCCGACACTGGGCGCATGCTCGGATTCGTCAGCACCGACAACGAAGCCCTCGTCTCCTGCCTGGGCGATCCCCGGCGCACGGTGGCCGCCCACCGGGAACTGCTGCGGCGCGGGCAGGACGTGCTCGGGGCCGTGCGGGCGGGCCTGTCCCACGAGAACGCGGCCGTGCGGGAGGGCTGCTGCCGGCTGCTGGACCACCTGGTCGACACCGAGTCCATGGACCAGCTCGTCGCCATGGCCGACGACCCGGACGCCCGGGTGAGGACCGCCGCCTTCCACGCCCTGGCCTGCGACCGGTGCAAGGGCGACACGTGCGCACCGGGCGCGGACCGGGTCCTCGAACCCGCGCTGCGCCACCTGGCCCACGATCCCGACCCGGGCGTGCGGGCCAGGGCCGCCGAGCTCGTCGGCCGCTTCGCCCGCACCGAGGCCCGGGCCGTGGCCGCCCTGCGGGCCTCCCACGACCGGGACCCGAGCCCGGCGGTCCGCAAGAAGGCGGGCTGGTACATCCCCGGCGGCGCGATCTACGAACGCGCCGCCGCCCGTACGGCCCGGTGAACGGGCCCGGCAGCGGGCCGGGCCAGGACGCCGGTCAGGCGCAGGTGTGGCGCACGGGGTGGCCGTCGGGGCCGGTGGTGAGCCAGGAGCCGTCGCCGAGCGGGCGGATGTCGTACGGGTCCGTGGTGCGGGCGTCGAACTCGCCGTGGACGCGGCCGGTGCGGGCGTCGAGGCGGTAGTGGCGGAACCAGTCCTCCTCGTCCTCGTCCTGGCCGACGAGGGTGGCGACGACGGTGTCGGCGCTCAGGTGGCCGCCGCTCCATTCCAGGAAGACGGTGTCCGGGTCGTGCCCGAAGTCGGCGGCGGTGCGGGTGAACAGCACGTCGCCGCCGGGGAAGGCGTGGACGGCGAGGTCGTTCTGGGCGTGGTCGACGGTCAGGAACCGGTGGCCGTCGGGTGACAGGTCGATGAGGCACCGGTCGTCCCAGGGGTAGCGGGCGAGTTCGATCCGGCCGCCGGTCAGCGACGCGCGGTGGATCACGCTGCCGTCCTGCCCCTCGCCGACGTTGAGGAGGATCTGGCCGCTCGCCGGGTGCGCCAGCTGCACGGCGCCGTGCCCGACCGTCTCCAGGTCGGCCCGGGCGAGGACGGTCCCGGTCGCGGCGTCCATGGCGACCCACTGGTCCGGGCGGCCGCGCCCGGCCATGGCGTCGGGCCGGTAGACCCACAGCACCCGCCCGTCCGGGGACAGTTCGCAGCCGGGCCGGTGACCGAAGACCTCGCTCGCCTCCGGCTCGAACCGCGAGCGCCACAGCTGCGTGCCGTCCGCCCCCACGCAGACGGCCGCGTCGAGCGTGGTGTAGTGGGCGCGGCCCAGGTCGGCGGCGACGGCGTGGCCGACGACCTCGTCCCCCGGCAGGGGCCGGAAGGCCGCCACGGGGGACAGCGCGCCCACGGCGCCGGCGTGCGGGGCGTAGGCGTGGACGAGCCCGTCGACGAGCCGCGTGGCGGGCCGGACGGCACGGGGGGAGGAGACCATCCCCGGAGGCTACCCAACCCCCTGCCGCCGCCCCGCGCGGGGCGGCAAGGAAATCGCCGGGCATCGCCCCGACCCGCACCCCTGACCTGCATGGCAGGCGCTCGACGTCCCTACGACACGCCTGTTCGCGCGGCGAGCGCCCGCACGCCGGCCACCGTCACCGGCGCATACAGCAGGTCCGCCGTCAGCGCTCGCACGGCAGGACGGCGGACCTCCTCCGGTGCGACCTGCTCCGTGAACCGGAGCGCGACGACCGTGCGGCGGTGGTCGCCGAGGTGATGCCACATGCGTGCGCAGTCCGTGCCGTACCGGGCCTGGCGCTCCGCTGTCGGCAGCCGGCCCGGGACGATCCGTGCCGCGTACGGTACGGCCTCGTCGGGAGTGCCCAGCGCGGTGTGCACGCCGATCCGGTACAGGTCGGCCTGGGCTCTGGTGGCGTCGACCGTGAACAGCGGACTCGGAGGCCTGGTATCGGCAGAGGCCAGACGGTCGACCGCGTCCTCGGCGCCCGCCATCAGGTCAAGAGCATCGGCGCGGCGCCGGCCGCATGCGGCCGTGTAGGCGCCCGTCAACAGCAGCGTTGCCGCCACCGCCTGGGCCACGTCGCTCCGGTCCTGTTCGAGCGAGCCCGCGGTGCGGCGCAGGAAGTCGACCGCCGCGCCAGGGCGCCCGGCACGCCGCATCGTGATCGCGAGGACCCGGGCCGCCTCCCCCCGGACCACCGGGTCGCCACTGGCCTGTGCCGCAGCCAGAGCCCGATCCGCAGCTGGCCAGGCCACCTCGGAATGTCCTTTCAAGGCGAGCTCCGTTGCCAGTACCCAGGCGCGGGCAACGGCGGCGTGCGCCTCCTCCCGGGCCCGGCCGGACAAGGTGTTCCGCGTCGCCTCGCCAGTACCCAACAGGCCGGGGAGAGCGGCACCGAGATCCTCGTACCGGGCCGCCGTGAACTGCGTGCGCGCCGAGGCCAGTGCCCGGCCGAGTTGCTGCAGTGACACAGGTGCCGACTCCGTCGGGTCGTACAGTGCTCCGACGATCCGGGCCGACGCATCCGGGCGTGCTGCGGCGGTTGCCGTCGACGGGAGCATCGATGTCCCGGCCGCCGCCATGCCCGCCACGAGCAGTTGCCTGCGGAGCATGGCGTCCTCCTGATCCGGGGTCACATCTCGCGCCAGAGTAGCCGGTCGGTCGAGGTCGAGGGCGTCAAGCGAGATCCCCAGCACCTGGGCAATCCGAGGGAGTGACTCCTCGGCCGGCCGCAGCAGTCCCGCCTCCACCCGACTGATCGCGGACGCCGAGTAGCCGCATGCCCGACCCAGTTGGGCCTGCGTCATCCGCTGTGCACACCGGGCGGCCCTGATGACCGTCCCGAGTCGACGATGACGTGACACGGCGCCCCTTCCGACCGTACGGGGCCGCCACCGTACCGACAGGACCGCACCCATGGGCAGGGCACGCACAGGGTGTGCGAGGCACGCACACGGCGTGCGGGAGCGCCCCTGGGCCTCCCCGTGAGGCCGCCGACCGGGAAGCCTGGTGAGTGCCCCGGCCGGGCGCACCCCCAATCCGATCCTCGTCCGGAGGAGAGTGCGTCATGAGTGCAGCCCTGCTGCTCGACCGCCCCGAGACCCCGAACCTGACGTACGGCGTCCCGCAGCCCGGTAACGTGCCGAACAGCGACCGGACCACGTCCGCCATGGCGTGCCCGATCTGCGGGTCGGGAGCCACCTACCAGACGATGGACGGCCGCTGGGGCTGCACCATGTGCGGCTCCACCTGGGCCTGAGCGAGTGAGGAGGGCGGCAGCATGCCGATCTGCGCCGAGTGCCGCACAGTGGACGCGGCCATCGAGGACCTGGACGTGGATCCCCCGCGACCATGGTGCCTGGGGTGCGCCACCGTCCTGGTCGCCGCAGGTGACCCGGTGCTCAACTACCGGAACGTGGGTGACGGGGCGGCCGAATACTCGCGTGTCCTGTGCGGGCGCAGTACCGCGGTGCTGCCGTTCGGGTAGCCGCCGGCCGGACACGCGACGACACGCCCCCGCCCCTCCCGAAGGGGCACTGTCGGTGAACTCCGCCTCGCCGTTGATGCGGCGAGGCGGAGCCGTCCGAGGGGCGTCACCCGTCCGAGGGCACGCGGTGAGCCGGTGGGCCAGGCGTCCGGCGGACGTTCAGGGGCCGGCCCCGCACCACCGGGCCGGGGCGAAGGGGCGCGCGCGGAGCCGGGC